>JBQGFI010000386.1:0-2348 GCA_052040065.1 Marmoricola sp. | reverse complement strand
GTAGGGCGAGCGCGGCGTGCTCTCCTTGGCGACCGCCCAGGTGTCACCGACCACGCGCGCGTCGTACGTCGCCGGGTCGAGCGTCTGGCTCCACGTCTCGAGCCGGCGCGCGGAGAAGTAGGTGAGGGCCTCCCTCACCTGGTCCGGGGTGGCCCGGGTGGTCAGCGTGAACCGCATCCTCCAGTGCAGCACCGGCGGGCCGCCGCGTCCAGCAGGTATCAACCACCCCGGCCGACCCCTCCTACCCCCATCACGGCGGCCGATCAGGAGGGGTGAGGACCGTGACGATCGAGATGGTGAGGGAGAGCGCCTTCGAGGCGTCGTCCCGGACCTGGCTGGTGCTCGCCGACGTCGGCTGGCACCCACGCGCCGAGCTCACGCCTGACCAGCGCGCCGACTACCAGGCCCTGTGGGCGCTGGCCGACGAGGCGGAGGCTGCCGAGCGTCACGGGGGGACGCTCGGCCGCCGCGCGCGGCTCCGGGGGTGCTGCGCCGCGATCCTGACCGCGGCCGCGGCGGTGCTGTCGGCGGTCGCCGGGCTCGGCACCGTCGGCACGCTGATCGGCACCACGACGGCCGGCTGGATCGCGCTGGGCGCGACCGCGGCGGCCGGCGGCAGCGCGTCGATGCAGGGGGTCTCGCGCGGGCTCGGTGCGTTGCGGGTCGAGCAGCGCGCCTGGGAGCAGTACGCCGACGTGATCGCCGACGACGTGACGATCATGGTCGCCGACCGCTCGCTCGACAGCGCCGGTCGCGGGCGGTGGGCCGCGAGCCGGCTGGTGCAGGCTCGCCGCGAGGCGCCCGACTACCTTGCCCGCCGGCCACTGGCGAGCGGATCGTAGGGCGGCATGGAGACCACGCTCGGGCCCGAGCAGCAGCGGGCACTGCAGGAGATCGACGCGCTCAGCCTCGCGTCGTACGCCGTCCCGGAGGGCGCGACGCCCGACGAGTGCGACGTGATCATGAAGGGCGGCATCACCTCCGGTGTCGTCTATCCGCTGACGATCTGCAAGCTCGCGACCCGCTATCGGCTCCGCAGCATCGGCGGCACCTCCGCCGGCGCGATCGCCGCCGTGGTCGCAGCCGCCGCGGAATATCGCCGCGGCCACGACCCGGACGACCCCGCCGCCGGCTTCCGGTCACTCGCGGTCCTGCCGCTCGACGTCTCGAAGCGCCTCGAGTCACTCTTCCAGCCGCCCCGCGAGACCGAGGGGGTCTTCCGGGTGCTGCTCGCCGCGGTCGGCGGGAACGGCGCCCGCGCCGCCCTGCTCGCCCTGGTCCGCCACCAGCGGCCGTGGTTCTGGGGCGGTCTGGCCCTGGTCCTCGGCCTCACGTTCCTCGCGCAGCTGCTCGTCGCCGGTGTCCCGGAGGACGGCGGCGAGTGGCTGCGCGTCGGCCTCGGCCTGCTGCTCCTGCTCGTGCTGGCGCTGGCCGTCGGTGTCGCGCTCGCCGTCCTCGGCTTCGTGCGCGCTGCGCTGCGGGTGCTGCCGCCGCACGACTTCGGGCTGACCGACGGCGCGACCTACTCGACCCGGCCGGGCGAGCCCGGGCTCACCGAGTGGCTCGCCGATGCCGTGGACGGCGTCGCGGGCCTCGAGCCGGGACGGTGCCTGACCCTCGGCGACCTCTGGGGCGCCGACGGCCTGGCCGCGTGGGCGGCGTACCTCGACCGCGAGGCGCGTACGCCGGTCGGCGAGGTGCGCGGGGCGCGCGTCATCGACCTCCAGTGCATGACGACCGACCTGACGCTGCGGCGGCCCTTCCGGCTGCCCTTCACCCAGCAGGTCTTCCTCGTCGACGAGGGCGAGATGGCGCGGCTGTTCCCCGAGCGGGTGGTGACCGCGCTCAAGGGTGGGATGGCGCCCTCGCGCCACCGCCACCCGACGACCGGTGCCGCGCTCTTCTACTTCCCCGGCTCGGGGCGCTCCTCCGACGGGGAGCACCGACCGGGGCCGGAGTCGCTGCCGCTGGTGGTGATGGCGCGGATGAGCCTGAGCTTCCCGGGGCTGCTGTCGGCCGTCCCGCTCTATGCCGTCGACCACGCGGGCGGGCAGGGCGTGGTGCGCCACCTCTTCTCCGACGGCGGGATCAGCAGCAACTTCCCGATGCACTTCTTCGACTCGCTGCTCCCGACACGGCCGACCTTCGGCATCAACCTCGCGGCTCCCCACCCGCAGCACCCCGACCAGCTGACCTGGCTCCCGACACCCGCGGAGGGCGGCGTCGACCCGCGGGTGGTGCCGTTCGAGTCGGTCGCCGGGTTCGCGCAGGCGCTGCGCGACACCGTCCAGAACTGGTCGGACAACACCCAGGTGACGCAGCGGGGCTACGCCGAGCGCGTGGTCGAG
>JBQGFI010000385.1:0-4800 GCA_052040065.1 Marmoricola sp. | reverse complement strand
TCGCCGGCTGCGCGGCGGCGTACCTCTCGGCGCCCACCCTGCACGCCGACGCGCCCGCGCTCGTCGGCGGCTGGCTCGACGCGCTGCGGGAGGCGGGCGTGGCGCGCGTGGTCTACCACTCCGTCGCCTCGCCGTACGCGTCGGCGATGCCGCACCACCTCGGCAAGGCCGCGAGCGAGGACCTGGTGCGCCGCTCCGGGCTGGCGTGGACGGTGCTGCAGCCCGGCGCCTACCTGCAGAACCTCGACCTGGCTGCCGACGTGCAGGTGCCCTACGACGTGCACGCGCGCTTCGGCTTCCTCGACCTCGAGGACCTCGGCGCCGCCGCGGCCACGGTGCTGCTCGACGACGGGCACGTGGGTGCCACCTACGAGCTGGCGTCACGGCAGGCGAGCGTGGCCGAGCTGGCGGCCGAGGCGGGCGTGGGCGCGTGGCGGGGGGAGTGGGACGGCGCGGCCCTCCCGACTCGGGAGCGGGAGTGGCTGCGCGCCATGTTCGCCTACTACGACGCCCACGGCCTGCCGGTCGGCACCCGGGTGCTGCGCACCCTCTTGGCAGGTTGTGCCAGGGACGGGGCCGTTTCCTCGTGACCGGCGACGACGACCGCGCACCCGGCGGCTCCCTAGGGTCGGGCGACATGGGAGAGCCGCGATGCAGGGTGCTGCTGGCGCTGGGCGGCAACGCCATGACCGGCGCCGACGGCCGCGCGCGCCCGGAGGACCAGCTCGCCGCCGCGGCGGTGGCGATGGAGGCGGTCGCCCGGCTGCTGCAGGACGACGTCGAGGTCGTGATCACCCACGGCAACGGCCCCCAGGTCGGCAACCTGCTGGTGAAGAACCAGCTCGCGGCCGCCGTCGTCCCCCCCGTCCCGCTCGACTGGTGCGTCGCGCAGACCCAGGCGACCCTCGGCTTCGTCCTCATGGACGCGCTGGAGGCGGCGCTCGCCCGCCACGGCGTGCAGCGGCGTACGGCGGCGGTCGTGACGCGCGCCGTCGTCGACCCCGACGACCCCGGCTTCTCGCGGCCCACCAAGCCGGTCGGCCGCTACCTCTCGGCCGACGAGGCCGCGGTGATGGTCGAGCACGGTGAGACCTGGGAGGACCGCGGCGAGCGGGGCTGGCGTCGCGTCGTCGCCTCGCCCGAGCCGCGCGAGATCGTCGACGCGGGCGCCGTCCACGCGCTCGTCGAGGCGGGCTTCGTCGTGATCGCCAACGGCGGCGGGGGGATCCCCGTCGTCCGCGACGACGACGGCTCGCTGCGCGGCGTCGAGGCCGTGATCGACAAGGACCTCGGCGCGGCCCTGCTCGCCGAGTCCGTCGGCGCCGACGTGCTCGTGATCGCCACCGACGTGCCGAACGTCGTGGTCGGTTACGGCACCCCCGACGCCCGTCCCCTGCGCGAGGTCTCGCAGCGCGAGCTGCGCGAGCTGGCCGCGGCCGGCGAGTTCGGCTCCGGCTCGATGGGCCCGAAGGTGGAGGCGATCCTGCGCTTCGCCGAGCGCGGCGGACGCCACGCCGTGATCTGTGCGCTCGAGGACATCGTGAGCGCCGTCGAGACGGGTGCCGGCACCGTCGTCGGCGCCGAGACACCCGAGAACTGACCACCCGAGAGAGGAACTCCCATGCCCCAGGCCATCGAAGTCCGCAAGGTCCCGATCCACTCCGTCGCCGACGCCAGCGAGCTGGCCAAGCTGATCGACGCTGGCGACCTCGCCGCCGACCGCGTCATCGCCATCATCGGCAAGACCGAGGGCAACGGCGGCGTCAACGACTACACGCGCATCATCGCCGACCGCGCCTTCCGCGAGGTGCTGGTCGAGAAGGGCGCCCCCGCCGCGCAGGTCAAGGAGATCCCGATCGTCTGGTCGGGCGGCACCGACGGGGTGATCAGCCCCCACGCGACCATCTTCGCCACCACCGACGCCGAGCCCACCGACGACCTGCGCCTGACCGTGGGCTTCGCGATGAGCGAGCAGCTGCTGCCCGAGGACATCGGCCGCGTCGCGATGGTCACCAAGGTGGCCGACGCCGTGAAGGTCGCGATGGAGCGCGCGGGCATCACCGACCCCGCCGACGTCCACTACGTGCAGACCAAGACCCCGCTGCTGACGATCCACACCATCCGCGACGCCAAGTCGCGCGGCAAGACCGTGTGGACCGAGCACACCCACGAGTCGATGGACCTCTCCAACGGCACCACGGCCCTCGGCATCGCCGTCGCCCTCGGCGAGATCGAGATGCCGACCGACGCCGACGTGATGCACAACCGCGAGCTCTACTCGGCCGTCGCCTCCTGCTCCTCCGGCGTCGAGCTCGACCAGGCGCAGGTCGTCGTGGTCGGCAACGCCCCCGGCGTCGGCGGCCGCTACCGCATCGGCCACTCGGTGATGGAGGACGCGCTCGACCAGGACGGCATCTGGGCCGCGATCAGGGACGCCGGCCTCGACCTGCCCGAGCGCCCCCGCACCAGCGACCTCGACGGCCGTCTGGTCAACGTCTTCCTCAAGTGCGAGGTCTCCCAGGACGGCGAGGTCCGCGGTCGCCGCAACGCGATGCTCGACGACTCCGACGTGCACTGGCACCGCCAGATCAAGGCCTGCGTCGGTGGCGTCACCGCCGCCGTCACCGGCGACCCCGCCGTCTTCGTCTCGGTCTCCGCCGCCCACCAGGGTCCCGACGGCGGCGGCCCCGTCGCCGCCATCGTCGACCTCGGCTGACGGCCCCCGAGCAGAGCAACGGGGAGGATCCCACGCACCAGGTGCGGGGGATCCTCCCCGATCTCGTCGTCCACAGGTACGCCAGGGCCCCTGGTCCCGGCCCACGACCTCCCGCATGATCCCGGGATGCCGTCCGGCGCCACGCTCCTCCGCACGCTGCACCAGCTGCGCCAGCGCCAGGACGGCGTGGTCTCGCGGCGGCAGCTGCTCGCGCTCGGCGGCGGCGACCACGACATCGCCCGGTGGCGTCGCCGGCGGCTGCTGAGCCAGGTGCACCACGGCGTGTACGTCGACCACACCGGGCCGCTGACCTTCCGGCAGCGCGCGTGGGCCGCCGTGCTCGCGCTGGAGCCGGCGGCGCTCTGCGGACCCTCCGCCCTGCGGCTGGCGCACGGCGCGGGCCGTCGGGACCTCGACGACGGACCGATCCACGTCGCCGTCGACCGCTCCCGGCGCGTCGAGGCTCCGGCCGGGGTGGTGGTGCACCGGGTGCGCGGGCTGGAGGCACGGGTGCGCTGGGGCGCGAGCCCACCCGTCGTACGTGTCGAGGAGGCGGTGCTCGACCTGGCGGAGGCCGCTGCCGACGACCACGCCGCCATCGCCGTCCTCGCCGACGCCGTCCAGACCCGGCTCACGCGGGTGCCGCGGCTGCGCGCGACCACGTCACGGTCCGCCTCGGGTGGGGCCAGGCGATCGGCCGCCGGTGTCGTACGTCGCGCGTGCTGGCGGCGATCATGCGCGCCCGCGGCTGGGAGGGTCGCCGCCACCCCTGCCCCGACTGCCGCGACGACCCGGCCCAGGTGATCGGGGAGGATCTCGTGCACCAGGCACACGGGATCCTCCCCGTTGACCGCCCGGGGGTGCTTCTGGCCCCAGAAGCACGGGGGCGGCGGGCCCGGACGAAAGCCGGGTGCGGGGGGAGGGGTGCGGCAGGGAGAATCACCGCCCGTGGGACATGTCGAGGTGGCGGGGGTGCGCTACGAGCTGCCCGACGGGCGGGTGCTGCTGGACGACGTGTCGTTCCGGGTGGGCGAGGGGCACAAGGTCGCGCTGGTCGGGGCCAACGGCGCGGGCAAGACCACGCTGCTGCGCCTGGTGAGCGGCGAGCTCGAGCCGCACGCGGGGGCGATCACGCGCTCCGGCGGGCTCGGGGTGATGCGCCAGCACGTGGGCGCCGGGCTGGGCGAGGGCGCCGGGGTGCGCGACCTGCTGCTCTCGGTGGCGCCGCCGCGGGTGCGGGCGGCGTACGACGAGGTCGACGCGCTCGAGCTGCGGCTGATGGACGTCGACGACGAGCCCACCCAGATGCGGTACGCCGCGGCGCTGGGGGAGCTGGCGGACGCGGGCGGCTACGACCTCGAGGTGGTCTGGGACGAGTGCTGCACCAGCGCGCTCGGGCTCGGCTTCGAGAAGGCGAAGTACCGCAGCCTGGAGACGCTGAGCGGGGGCGAGCAGAAGCGGCTGGTGCTGGAGTACCTGCTCGCCGGCCCCGACCAGGTGCTGCTCCTCGACGAGCCCGACAACTACCTCGACGTGCCGGGCAAGCGCTGGCTGGAGGGACGCCTCACCGCCTCGCCCAAGACCGTGCTCTACGTCAGCCACGACCGCGAGCTGCTGAGCGCGACCGCGACCCGCGTGGTGACCGTCGAGCTCGGCGCGGCAGGAGGCACGGCCTGGACGCACCCCGGCGGCTTCGCGTCGTACCACGAGGCGCGGCGCGACCGCTTCGCCCGCTTCGAGGAGCTCACCCGGCGCTGGGAGGAGGAGCACGCCAAGCTGCGCACGCTGGTGACCACGCTGAAGCAGAAGGCGACCTTCAACGACGGCATGGCCTCGCGCTACCGGGTGGCGCAGACCCGGCTCCGCAAGTTCGAGGAGGCGGGTCCGCCGCAGGGCCAGCCGCGCGAGCAGCAGGTGACGATGCGGTTGCGGGGTGGTCGCACCGGCAAGCGGGCGGTGGTCTGCGAGCAGCTGGAGCTCACCGGGCTGATGCGCCCCTTCGACCTGGAGGTCTGGTACGGCGAGCGGGTCGCCGTGCTCGGGTCCAACGGCTCCGGCAAGTCGCACCTCCTGCGCCTGCTCGC
>JBQGFI010000384.1:0-13505 GCA_052040065.1 Marmoricola sp. | reverse complement strand
TGGCCGTGGTCACGGTGCAGGTCGTCGCGGCCGGGCTGCGCTGGAGCCAGGCGCGGCCGTACGCCGTCGACCTGCGCAGCGCGCGCGCCACCCCGGCCCCCCCGGTGGTGATGGTCGGCTACAGCGCGAGGCTGGCGCTGTGCACCACCGCCACCGCCCTGGTCTTCACCGGGCTGGCCCGGCTCGGCTCGCTGCCGCTCACCCTCGCGGTGGCCGCGACGATGCTGGCGTGGTCGGGCTGGCGCTGGGAGCGCTCGGCGCTCGCGTGGGACGATCCGGTGGCGCGGGCCGCGGTCGTCACCAGGGTGGCCGGCTGAGCGCACCGCCTGAGATGGGCCGGATCACGCGGTTTGGCCGGTGGCAAGAGGGGCAAGATGAGACGAGTTGACCGGTCTAGTCGGGTCGGAGGCGGCGCCCCCCGCGGTGCCGCGACCCCTCGCGCCCTGTGACATGCTGACGTCGCAGCGGTGCACTACCGCCATTCCTAACGGGGAGTACTTGATGAAGAAGATCCTTGCCGGCCTCGGCATCGCGCTGGCCGTGGCTCTGATGTCGCTCGGGTTCGTCGGCTCGGCCCACGCCGCCGACGGCTACGGTGGCGAGAACCCCACCGACGAGAACGTCAACCCCGGCACCATCGACTCCGGCACCCAGGCCGGCTCCAGCCCCAGCAGCGGTGTGCTGCCCTCCACCGGTGGCCCCGAGACCGTGCTGCTCGTCGGCGGCGCGGCCCTGCTCGCCGTCGGTGGCGTCGCCCTCGTGGCCTCGCGTCGCCGCGCCCGCGTCTGACCCCACCGGTTGTCTCCTGCCGCTGACCGGGACGGCTCCGTCCCGGTCAGATCGGTGCGCCGTCGCCGCGTCCTGACGCGGCTCGTCGTGGCCGCGCTCGCCGCGACCGTGGTGGTGCTCGCCTACCAGGCCACCCGCACCGCGCTCAGCCTCCGCACCGCCGAGACGGCCTCCGAGCGGCTGCAGGCACAGCTCGGCGACGGTGACGTCGAGGGCGCCGCCCAGAGCGCGCGAGAGCTGCAGCGCAGCGCCGGCACTGCCCACCACCACTCCGACGGCGTGCTCTGGCGGCTGGCGACCTGGCTGCCCTGGATCGGTGACGACGCCGCAGCCGTGCGCGACCTCAGCGCCGCGCTCGACCAGGTCGCGCAGGTCGCACCGGATGGTGTCGACGTGCTGGAGGCGGCTGCCGACGGCAGCCTGCGCACCGCCGATGGCGCCGTCGACCTCGGGGTCGTCACCTCGCTGCAGGCCCCGTTGACGAGACTCCAGGACGCCTCACAGCGAGCCTCGGACACCGTCGCCGACGTCGATCCCGAGCGACTGGTGGGCGAGCTCTCCGGACGTGCCCAGGGCTTCCTCGACCGTCTCGAGGCCCTCACCAGCGGCACCCGCGGCGCGGCCACGGCGGTCGAGGTGCTGCCCGAGCTCTTGGGTGGCGACGGCGCGCGCACCTACCTGCTCGTGGTGCAGAACAACGCCGAGATCCGCAGCACCGGCGGGCTCCCGGGCTCCGTGGCCGTGCTGGAGGCCGAGGGCGGCCGGGTCCGGCTGGGCTTCCAGGGTGCTGCCAAGGACTTCCAGGGACCCCCAGGCTCCTACGGCGACCTGCTCCCGGGTGAGCGCGAGGTCTTCGGACCTCTGCTGGTCCGCGACTTCCGCGACGCGGGCTTCACCCCTGACTTCCCCCGCGCCGCCTCGCTCTGGGTGCGTCACGCCGAGGCTGCGCGCGACCGCTCGTTCGACGGCGTGCTCTCCCTCGACCCGGTCACCCTGGCCCAGGTGCTGCGCGCCACCGGTCCGATCGAGGCCGCCGGCGAGCAGCTGCGGCCCGACACCGCGGTGCGTCAGCTGCTCTTCGAGCCCTACGCCCGCTTCGAGGACCCCGCGCGCCAGGACCTGTTCTTCCAGGCGGCGGCGAGCGGCATCCTCGATGCCCTGCTGCAGGCGGAGGGCGACCAGGCCGAGCTGGTGCGGGTGCTCGCCGAGGCCACCTCGCAGCGGCGGTTGCAGTTCTGGACCCCCGACGCGGCGGTGCAGGACCGGCTCGACGACTATGCCGTGGCGGGGGCGCTGCCCCGCAGCCAGGAGCGTCCCGAGGTGGGCTTCTACCTCGACGACGCGACCGAGGCCAAGATCCAGTTCTTCGGTCGCCACGACGCCGAGATCACCTCGCGAGGATGCGTCGACGGCCGGCAGCTGGTGGAGGCACGGATGAGCCTGGAGTCCCGGGTGCCGGAGCCGGTCGAGGAGCTCCCGCCCTACGTCACCGGCAACGGCAGCAAGGCGCCTCGGGGAGACAGCCGCATGCTGCTGCGGATGTTCGCCCCCGAGGGCGGCGAGCTCACGGGTCTGGAGATCGACGGCAGGTCCGTGCCGGTCTCCCAGGTCGACGTCTACGACCGGCAGGTGTCCCAGCGGACGATCCAGCTCACACCGGGTCAGCAGAAGGAGGTCGTCGCGCAGTTCACCTCCGGGGAGGGCCGGACCGGCGACCCCCGCCTGCAGTGGACGCCCAGCGTGGCGTGGGGACCCACCCAGGACGTGGCCAACTCCCGCTGTGAGTAGGGTCCCCCGCATGGCGAGGGTCCTGGTCACCGGCGGTGCCGCCGGTCTCGGCGCGGCACTCGCCGACGCCTTCGCCGCGCGCGGCGACCAGGTGCTGGTCGGCGACCTGCGCGAGGGCCCCGGTCCCCATCCCGCCCTCCGCCTCGACGTCACCTCCGAGCCCGACTGGGCCGCCGCGCTCGCCCACGTCGAGCGCACCTGGGGCGGTCTCGACGTGCTGGTCAACAACGCCGGCGTCGCCGGGGTCGGCCGCCTGGAGGTCAGCACGGCCCAGGAGTGGCGCCAGGTGCTCGAGGTCAACCTCCTGGGCGCCGTGCTCGGCACCCGCACCTTCACCCCGCTGCTGAAGCGCCAGCGCGCCGGCCTCGTGGTCAACGTCGCCTCCCTCGCCGGCCTGGTGCACCCGGCCGGCATGGCCGCCTACAACGCCAGCAAGGCCGCGGTCGTCGCCCTCAGCGAGACCACCGCGCACGAGCTGGCCGCCTACGACGTGGGCTGCGCGGTCGTGTGCCCGTCCTACTTCCGCACCGGCCTGGTCGACGACCTCGAGGTCACCGACGAGGCGCTGGGCGGGGTGATGCGGCAGCTGGTGGCCGACGCGCCGCTCGGCCCCGCCGAGATCGCCGCGGCCGTGCTCGAGGGCCTCGACCGCGGCGAGGAGCTGATCCTGCCCGACCCGGCGGCGCGCGCGGCGTACGCCCTCAAGCAGGGCGACCGCGCGGCGTACGACGAGACCATGCGGCGCCAGGCCGCCCGGCTCCACGCCCTCGGAGGTGACCCCGCGTGACGATCTCGGACGCCGGTGCGGTCAGGGAGGAGGACGCCTTCGACCTGGGCGCCGTGCGCCGCTGGCTGGCCGGGCACGGGGTCGCGCTCGACGAGGCGGTCGAGGTGCGGCAGTTCGGCGGTGGGGCCTCCAACCTGACCTTCTCGCTGCGCGACGCCACCCACGACCTGGTGCTCCGCAAGCCCCCGTCGGGCCAGAAGGCCAAGGGCGCCCACGACATGGGCCGGGAGTTCCGCGTGCAGCAGGGGCTCGCCGAGGTCTTCCCGCTGGTGCCGGCGATGGTGGCCCACTGCGACGACGAGTCGGTGATCGGCACGGAGTTCTACGTCATGGAGCGCGTCGACGGCGTGATCCCGCGGCGCGACTTCCCGCCCGAGGTGTCGCTCTCGCCGGAGCAGACCCGCGAGCTGTGCCTGCAGGCGCTCGACGTGCTGGTGCGGCTGCACGCCGTCGACGTCGCGGCCACGCCCCTGGCGGCGATGGACAAGGGCGACGGCTACGTCGCGCGCCAGGTGGGCGGCTGGTCGCGCCGCTTCCGCGACGCCCGCACCGACGACGTCGGCGACTACGAGCAGGTGATGGCCTGGCTCGAGGCCGAGCAGCCGGCCGACGTCGGTCACTGCCTGATCCACAACGACTTCCGCTTCGACAACCTGGTGCTCGACCGCGACGACCCGACGCAGGTCGTGGGCGTGCTCGACTGGGAGATGGCCACCGTCGGCGACCCGCTCATGGACCTCGGCGGGACCCTGGCCTACTGGGTGCAGGCCGACGACGACGACTTCATGCTCGGCTTCCGCCGGCAGCCCACGACCGCGCCCGGCATGCTGACCCGCGACGAGGTGGTCGCGCACTACCGGGAGGCCACGGGTCGCTCCTTCACCGACGAGGAGTGGCGCTTCTACGAGGTCTTCGGGCTCTTCCGCCTCGGGGTGATCGCCCAGCAGATCTACTACCGCTACTTCCACGGCCAGACCTCCAACGAGGCCTACGCCCAGTTCGGCCCGGCCGCGCGCTACCTCGAGCAGCGCTGCCTGCGCCTCATCGGCGCCTGATGGGCGTGCTGCTGCTGGTGCGGCACGGCCAGGCGTCGTGGGCCGCCGACGACTACGACGTGCTCTCGCCCGCCGGGTGGGAGCAGGGTCGGGCGCTGGGTCGGGCCTGGGCCGACCGGGGGCTGCGTCCGGACGCCGTGGTGCGCGGGGGCCTGCGCCGGCACCGCGAGACCACCGAGGCGCTCGTGGAGTCGCTCGCGGTCCCGCAGGTGCAGGTCGACGCCGGCTGGGACGAGTTCGACCACGTCGCCGTGCTCGCCGGCATGCCGAGCCCCCCGGCCGAGCCCCCCACCGACAAGCGCGCCTACCAGGCGGTGCTCGAGGAGGCGATCGACGCCTGGATGGGCGGTGGCGGCGGGTACGCCGAGCCGTTCGCGGCCTTCACGGCCCGGGTCGAGGAGGCGCTGCGGCGTACCCCCACCGACGGCACCGTCGCGGTCGTCACCTCCGGTGGCGCGATCGCGTGGGTGACCGCGAGCCTGCTCGCCGACGGCGACCCCGCAGCGGCCGCCTCGCTGTGGCGGCGGCTCAACGTCGTGTGCGTCAACACCGGCGTCACCAAGGTCGTGGTCGGCCGACGCGGCAGCACCCTGGTCTCCTTCAACGACCACGGCCACCTCGACGGCACCGACCTGCTGACCTACCGCTGACCCGCCGCCGGGCCGCCCGGCAGGATGGCCCCATGGCGACCACGCGGCAGCGGATCCTGATCACCGGCGCGAGCAGCGGGCTGGGGGCGGAGATGGCCCGGCAGCTCGCGGCGCGGGGCCGTGACCTCGCCCTGTGCGCGCGGCGCACCGACAGGCTGGAGGCCCTGCGCGAGGAGATCCTGGCGGTCTCGCCGCAGGCCCGCGTGCTGGTCCGGGCGATGGACGTCACCGACGACGCGCAGGTCTTCGAGGTGACCCGCGCCTTCGCCGCCGACCTCGGCGGCCTCGACCGCGTCGTCGTCAACGCCGGTCTCGGCAAGGGGGCGGCGCTCGGCACGGGGCGCCACGACGTCAACCGCGAGACCGCCGTCACCAACTTCCTGGGGGCGCTCGCGCAGACCGAGGCGGCGATGGAGGTCTTCCGCGGGCAGGGCCACGGCCACCTCGTGATGGTCAGCTCGATGTCGGCGATGCGCGGGCTGCCGCGGTCGATGACGACGTACGCCGCCACCAAGGCCGCCGTCGCCCACCTGGTCGAGGGGCTGCGCCTGGAGCTGCTGGGCCAGCCCTACGCCTTCACCGTGCTCTACCCCGGCTACATCGCCTCGGAGATGAACGACGCCACCGACGGCGCCCGCAAGCCCGGGCTGGTCTCCACCGAGAAGGGCGTCCGGGCGATGGTCGAGGCGATGGAGAAGGAGAAGGCCGAGGCCTGCGTGCCCCCGCTCCCGTGGGCGCCCCTGGGCGTGGTGATGCGGCACGCGCCGCTGCCGGTGCTCAAGCGGCTGGTGTGACGACGAGCCGGTCGGCTCAGGCCGTGAACTGACCCACCAGCGCCGGGTCGGCGCGGTGGGCGAGGGCCAGGGCGGTCGGCAGCGGGACGTCGAGCACCTCGTAGCTGCCGTCGCCCGCCGCGGTGGTCGCCACCAGCGTCGCGACGCCGGCGCGGCGCTGGAAGAGGCTCTGGTCGACCCGCCAGCTGATCACGCCGTCGAGGTCGAGCACGGTGTGGGCGCCCGCGAGCGAGCCACGGCGTGTGACCAGGTGGGTGGCGGTCAGTGCGTGCCCCAGCCGCCGGTAGCGGTCGCGGGCGAGCAGCACTCCCGCCGGCACCAGCACGAGCGTGGCGACGAGCGCGCTCCAGCGCAGCGGCGTCGCCGGCAGCGCCGTCCACTGCGCCAGCGAGAGCAGGGCGAGCGGCACGAGCAGCATCGGCACGACGCCGCGCACCAGGCGGCGCCGCTGGGCGACCGGTCCGTGCGCGGTCAGCGGGGCCCGCAGCGGGGCGCCGGCGCCGACGACCCGGTCGGCCACGCCGACGGCGACGTCGCGAGGACAGTACGGCGCGACCGTCGCGGAGCCGCCGCTGAGGAAGCCGCTGCCCACGGTGAGCGCCTCGAGCCGGCCGGCGCCGACGAGCCGGATGCCGAGCGGCTGCTGCAGCTCCACGCCACGCACCCGCTCCAGCTCCAGGCTGGTCTCGGTGGTGGTCAGCAGGCCGCGACGCACCCGCAGCGTCCGGCCACCGGCGTCGCGGGTCAGCCGGAAGCCCCAGTTGGCGACGAGGTAGCCGAGCACGCCGAAGACGGCGGCGAGCACCACGACCAGGACCACCACGGCCGCCGCGATCGGCCCCAGGGGCAGCCGGTCGAGCCACCGGAGCAGGCCGGCCTCGGAGCCGCTCAGGTCGACCACCTCGGTCAGCTGGCTCGCCGCGCCGATCAGGCCCGCCGCCACCACGGCGCCGGAGGAGGTGAAGGCGGCGTACCGCGCCCAGCGGGGGTCGAGCACGAGCAGTTCGTGGTCCGGCGGCGTGGGGCCGGTCACCGGCTGGCCGTCGACCTGCTCGGTCACGGTGCCCGACCCGAGCCGGAGCAGGGCGACCCGCAGCTCCTGGGCCTCGCCCGCGCGCAGCGAGTCGAGGTCGAACTCGCTCTCGCCGGACCCGGTGCCGATCTTGACCTTCGAGAGCCCGAGCAGGCGGTGCAGCAGCGGCGCGGTCAGCTCCACCGAGCGCACCCGGTCGAGCCGGGCGGTGAGCACCTTCTTCGAGACGAGGTTCTTGCGCAGCTCGACCTGGGTGTCGGTGATCCGGTAGCTCGTGGTCACCCACTGCAGCAGGCCGTAGGCGATCGGCGCCACGACCGCCAGCAGCTGCCAGGCGCCGCCGTCGCGGTTGAAGAGGGTGATGCCGATCAGCACCGGCAGGAACGAGAGCACCGCGTTGACCGGGTGCACCAGCAGCATCCGGGCGTCCAGCCGGCGCCACGGCCGCTGCACCGCGACGACGGGACCCGTGGGATCGGCGGCGTCGGTGGGGACGGTGGGGTCGGTGGGCAAGTCCGGGGCCCCGGGGGCGCCGTACGTCGCCGGGCCGGGGGCCGGGGGCGTCTCGGGGTCGCTCACGTCGCGTCGTCCGCCTCGGCCTCGGTGCGGCGGGTGAGGTCGGAGACCAGCTGCTCGGCCACCGCGCGGTCGAGCGCGGTGATGGTCAGCGAGCCCATCGCCGAGGCGGTCGTGACGGTGACGGTGGCCAGGCCGAAGAGCCGGGCGACGGGTGACTCGTCCATGTCGATGGTCTGCACCTTCGACATGGGGGCGATGTGCCGCTCGCGGGAGAGGAAGCCGGTCTGGGTGTAGACGGCCGTCTCGGTGCTCTCCCAGCGGTGGATCCGGTAGCGCACGAGCGGCATCAGCGGGACGTACGCCACCGCCAGGACGCCGTAGAGGACCCACGCCCAGCCGGGCACGTCGTACCAGCCGAAGAGCTCGACGGCCACCCCCACGGCGAGCAGCACGACCACCCGCGCCACGGCGCCGACGCCCCACAGCCAGGGCGCGGACCGGCCCACGCGGTGCGCCGGTGCCCGCAGCGTGACCGCGGTGGCGGGTTCGGTCGTGGGTGCGGTCGTGGGATCGGGCTCGGGCGCGGTGAGGGGCGTGGGCGTCGGCTCGGTGACGGGGACTCCCGCATCGGGTGCGGGGACGTGGTCGCTCACGGCTCCACCTTCCCAGACCCGCGGCGCCCCGAGCCGGGGACCGGCTCCGTCGGGCCCCGCGGCTAGGGTCGCGCTCGTCACCGCCCGTCGAGCCCGAGGACCCCCGTGTCGCTGATCCTGCACCGCGCGACGAGGGCCGACGCGCTCGCCGACGGGCTGGCCGACCTGCTGGTGACGCCGCTGGCCGACCCCTTCGCCCAGGAGCTGGTGCTGGTGCCGGCCAAGGGCGTGGAGCGCTGGCTCTCGCAGCGGCTCTCGCACCGGCTCGGCGCCGCCCCCGGGCACGACGACGGCGTCTGCGCCGGCGTGCGGCTGCGCAACCCCGCGAGCCTGGTCGGCGAGCTGCTCGGCACCCGCTCCGACGACCCGGGCGACGGCGCCGGCGGTGCGGCCGAGGACCCCTGGTCGCCCGACGCCCTGGTCTGGCCTCTGCTCGAGGTGGTCGACGCCGGCGCCGGCGAGCCGTGGGCGCGGCCGCTCTCGCTCCACCTCGGTCACGGCGAGCCGGGCGAGACCGGCGAGCTGCGGCGGGGGCGTCGCTACGCCGTGGCGCGGCGGCTGGCCCGGCTCCTCGCCGCCTACGCCGTGCAGCGTCCGTCGCTGCTCGCCGACTGGGAGTCCGGTGGCGCCGGCGACGGCACCGGCCGGACCCTCGATCCCGACCTGGCCTGGCAGCCCGAGCTGTGGCGCCGCCTCCTCGACCGGGTGGCGGCGCCGTCGCCGGTGGTGCGGCACGCCTCGGTGTGCGCGGCGCTCCGGGCGGGCGAGGTGCCCCCCGACGTGCCGGAGCGGCTCTCGCTCTTCGGGCACACGCGGCTGCCCTCGACCGAGGTCGAGCTCCTGGCCGCCCTGGGCGAGCACCGCGAGGTGCACCTGTGGCTGCCCCACGCCTCACCCGCGCTGTGGGAGTCGCTGCGCGACCTCGACGGCGCGGTGCCGCGCGAGGGCGACCCGGCGACCCAGCGGGTGCGCCACCCGCTGCTGGCCTCGCTGGGGCGCGACCAGCGCGAGCTGCAGCGCGCCCTCCAGGCCGTCCCGCACCGCGACGCCGGCTCGCTCGACGCTGTTGCCAGCGGCGGCCCCACCCTGCTGGCGCGGCTCCAGGCCGACCTGGCCGCCGACGCGGCGCCGTCCGCGCACGCGGTCGCCCCCGACGACGCGACGGTGCAGGTGCACGCCTGCCACGGCCCCGCCCGCCAGGTCGAGGTGCTCCGCGAGGTGGTGCTCGGGCTGCTGCAGGCCGACGAGACCCTCGAGCCCCGCGACGTGGTGGTGATGTGCCCCGACATCGAGGCCTACGCCCCGCTGGTCGCGGCGGCGTTCGGCATGGGCGAGATCGGCGACCACCCCGGTCACGCGCTGCGGGTGCGCCTGGCCGACCGGTCGCTGACCCAGACCAACCCGCTGCTGGAGGTCGTGCGTCGCCTGCTCGACCTCGCGGGCGGCCGCGCCGAGGCCAGCACCGTCCTCGACCTCCTCGGCACCGCGCCCGTGCGACGCCGCTTCGGCCTCAGTGACGACGACCTCGAGACCGTGGCCACCTGGGTGCAGGAGGCCGGCGTCCGGTGGGCCTTCGACGCCGAGCACCGCGACGACTTCGGGCTCGCCGACTACGTGCAGAACACCTGGCGCTTCGGGCTCGACCGGGTGCTCGCAGGCGTGGCGGTCAGCGACGACGCCGGCCGCTTCTTCGGCACCACCCTGCCCCTCGACGACGTCGGCTCCACGAGCATCGACCTCGCCGGCCGGCTGGCCGAGGCGCTGGAGCGGGTGCAGCGCATCACCGACGACCTCACCGGCGCCCGGCCGGTGGCGCACTGGCTCGCCGTGCTCGGCGAGGCCGTGGGGGCGCTCACCGCGCCGGCGCGCGGCGAGGAGTGGCAGACCGCCCAGGTCCACCGCGAGCTGGCGACCACGCTCGTCGCGAGCGCCGGCGCGGGCACCGAGCTGCGGCTGCCCGACGTGCGCGCCCTGATGGCCGAGCGGCTCGCGGGGCGGCCGACGCGGGCCAACTTCCGCACCGGCACGCTGACGGTCTGCACCATGACGCCGATGCGCTCGGTGCCGCACCGGGTGGTGTGCCTGCTCGGCCTCGACGACGGGGTCTACCCGCGCACCGGCGCCACCGACGGAGACGACGCCCTCGCGCGGCGTCCCGTGACGGGCGAGCGGGACCTGCGCAGCGAGGACCGCCAGCTGCTGCTCGACTCGGTGCAGGCCGCCACGGAGCACCTCGTGGTCACCTACACCGGCGCCAACGAGACGACCGGCCGTCCGCGGCCGCCCGCCGTGCCGCTCGGTGAGCTGCTCGACACGCTCGCGGCGATGGGGCCGGGCGTGCGGGAGCAGGTGGTGCACCACCACCCGCTGCAGGCCTTCGACGCGCGCAACTTCGCCTCCGGCGAGCCGCTCTCGTTCGACCGGGCCGCCCTGGCCGGCGCCCGCGCGGCCGCGGCGGAGCGCCTCGACCCGCCCCGGCTCGCCGACCTCGACCTGCCCCACCTCGAGACCGACGTCGAGCTCGACGACCTGGTGCGGTTCCTGCGGCACCCGGTCCGCGAGCTGTGGCGCCGTCGCCTCGAGGTGGCGCTCCCGCGCGAGCTCGACGAGGTCAGCGACGGCCTCCCCGTCGACCTCGACGGGCTGGCGCAGTGGCAGGTCGGCGAGCGGCTCCTGGCCGACCTGCTCCTCGGCCGCACCCCGGCCCAGGCCCGCGACAAGGAGTGGCGCCGCGGCGTGCTGCCGCCCGGGCGCCTCGGCTGGCAGGTGGCCAAGCGTCTGGGGGAGCAGGCCGAGCCGGTCGCCCAGCTGGTCGACACCATCCGCGCCGGGGAGCGTGCGGGGGCCCTCGACGTCGACGTCGACCTCGGTGGGGGGCGCCGGCTGCGGGGCACCGTCACCGACCTCTACGGCACCCGCCTGGTGCGCCACAGCTACAGCAAGCTCGGGCCCAAGCACTACCTCGAGGCCTGGGTGCCGCTGCTCGCCCTGTGCGCCGCGCACCCCGGCCGCGGCTGGTCGGCCGGCTCGGTCGGCCGGGGTCGCTACCGCAGCCAGCCCACGGCCCGCGCCGCCTTCGCCTCGGTCGACGACGCCGGCGAGCTGCTGCGCGACCTGGTCGCCGTCTACGACGCCGGCATGCGCGGTCCGATCCCGCTGCCGCTGAAGACCGCGCACGCCTGGGCGAGCCACCGGCCGGCCGCGCGCCGGGCCAAGGCCGAGCAGGAGTGGGCGCGCGACCGCTTCTCCCCCGAGCGCGACGACGAGGCGCACCGCCGGGTCTGGGGTCCCGACGCCGACCTCGACGTGCTCCTCGGACCGCCGCGCGAGGGCGAGGCCGTCGGTCCCGGCGCCGGCGAGGAGACCCGCCTGGGTGCCCTGGCCCTGCGGGTCTGGACGCCGATCCTGCAGCGGGCCCGCGGATGAGCCCGCCCGAGGCCTTCGACCCGCTGGGCGAGCTGCCCACCGGGACCACCGTGCTCGAGGCGAGTGCCGGCACCGGCAAGACCTGGGCGGTCGGCGCGCTCGTCACCCGCTACGTCGCCGAGGGACACGCACGGCTCGAGGAGCTGCTCGTCATCACCTTCGGGCGGGCGGCCAGCCAGGAGCTGCGGGAGCGGGTCCGCGAGCAGCTGGTGCGGGCCGAGCGGGGGCTGCGCGATCCCGCCCTCCCGGGCGACCCGCTGCTGGCCCTGCTGCGCGACGCACCCGCCGAGGAGGTCGCGCGGCGTCGCGACCGGCTGCGCCAGGCCCTGGCCGACTTCGACGCCGCCACCATCGCCACGACCCACCAGTTCTGCCAGCAGGTGCTCCGCTCGCTCGGCGTCGCCGGCGACACCGAGACCGGCACCGAGCTGGTCGACGAGTCCAGCCTCGACGACCTCGTGGTCGAGGTGGTGGACGACCTCTTCCTGGCCCGCTTCGGCGGGCTGGCGACGCCGCCCTTCACCCGCGACGTCGCCCTGCTCGTGGCCCGCGAGGCCGTGCGCGACCCGCAGTCGCGCCTCGTGGCGGGGGGCGAGCCGGGAGGACCGGGGGAGCAGCGGCTGGCCTTCGCCGAGGCGGTGCGCGCCGAGGTCGACCGGCGCAAGCGGCGCCGCGGCGTGCTCTCCTACGACGACCTGCTGAGCCGGTTGCGCGACGCCCTGCGCCGGCCCGACTCCCCGGCTGCCGCCCGGATGCGGCAGCGGTGGCGCTACGTGCTGGTCGACGAGTTCCAGGACACCGACCCGGTGCAGTGGGAGGTGCTCGACCTCGCCTTCTCCGGGGTGGCCACGATGGTGCTCATCGGCGACCCCAAGCAGGCCATCTACGCCTTCCGCGGCGGTGACGTGGCGGCGTACCTCGAGGCCAGCGGCACCGCCGGCACCCACCGGACGCTGGCCACCAACTGGCGCAGCGACCAGGTGCTGGTCGACGCCCTGCAGACCGTGCTCGGCGGCGCCGAGCTGGGCGACCCCCGCATCACGGTGCTGCCCGTGCAGGCGCACCACCAGGGCTCGCGGCTCGCCACGGTGCCACGGCCGGCGCCGCTGCGGCTCCGGCTGGTCGACGACCGCGGCGACTCCCTCGGCGTCGGCGTCGCCCGCGGGCACATCGCGCGCGACCTCGCCGCCGAGGTGGCCGGGCTGCTCGGGTCCGGGGCTACGTACGCCGGCCGCCCGCTGCGCGCCGAGGACGTCGCGGTGCTGCTCTACAGCCTGCGTCACGTCGAGCTCTTCCAGCAGGCGCTGCTCGACCACGGCATCCCCTCGGTCGTCCACGGCGGTGCGAGCGTGCTGCTCACCGCCGCCGGCGACGAGTGGCTGACGCTGCTCGAGGCGCTCGAGCAGCCGCACCGGGCGGCGCGGGTGCGCGCCGTGGCGCTCACCAGCTTCGTGGGGCTCTCCGCCGAGCAGCTCGACGCGGGCGGCGAGGCCCTGACCGACGACGTCGGCGAGCGCGTCCGCCGGTGGCTCGACCTCGTCCGCGCCCGCGGCATCGCGGCGGTCCACGAGGCGGTCGTGGCCGACGGGCTCGGCGAGCGGGTGCTGCGCCGCACCGGGGGTGAGCGGCTGCTCACCGACCTCCAGCACCTCGGCCAGGTGCTGCACGAGGTCGCCCTGCACGACCGGCTCGGGCTGCCCGGCCTGCTGGAGTGGCTGCGTCGCGAGCGCGACGCGGCCGCGCGCAGCGGAGCCCGCACCCGTCGCCTCGACACCGACGCCCGCGCCGTGCAGTTCGTGACGATCCACGCGAGCAAGGGGCTGCAGTACCCGGTGGTGATGCTGCCGCTGGCCTTCAACAAGTGGCTCCCCGAGGAGCAGGTCCCGCTCTTCCACGACGACGAGCAGCGCCGGGTGCGCGACGTCGGCGGGGTGCTCGACCGCTCCGCGGCGCGGGCGGCTGCCGAGGCGGCGGGGGAGGAGCTGCGGCTGACCTACGTCGCCCTCACCCG
>JBQGFI010000383.1:0-5542 GCA_052040065.1 Marmoricola sp. | reverse complement strand
CCCCATGAGCATCTTCCCGGCCTTCCAGGCCCGCGACCCGCGGGCGATGATCGACTTCCTCGTGGCCGTCGGCTTCGAGGAGACGGCGGTGTACGGCGAGGGCGACCGCGTGGCGCACGCGCAGCTCGACTGGCCCGAGGGCGGTGCCGTGATGTTCGGCGCCCACCAGCCCGACGGTCCCTTCACCGTCGAGCCCGGCACGATGGCCTGCTACGTCGTCACCGCCGACCCCCACGCCGTCCACGAGCGGGCGCGCGCGGCCGGCGCGACCGTCGACCGGCCGCCGCACGAGACCGACTACGGCGCGGTCGAGGTGGGCTTCCGCGACCCCGAGGGCAACCAGTGGTCCTTCGGCACCTACGCCGGCGAGCCGCGCCGCTCCTAGGCCCCGTGGGGCACGATGGCCGGGTGGACGGCCGCGTGACCCGACGTACGGCGCTGGTGGGTGCCCTCGGCGCGCTCGCCGCCTGCAGCGGTGCCGACGACGAGCCGTCGGCCTCACGCTCCTCCGGCAGCCCTTCGCCCAGCCCGTCGGCGTCGGAGAGCCCCTCGTCCAGCCCCACCCCCTCACCGACCCCCACCGAGCCGCCGCTGCCCACGGGCGACCGGGTCTCGCTCCCGACGCTGATGCGCGAGGAGTTCGGCGGGGGGCCGATCACCCGGCTGCGTCGCCAGGCGGTCACCGACGCCTACGAGCGCTGGGAGGTCACCTACCCCGGCGGCGGCACCACGGTCTCGGGGGTGCTGCTGCGGCCCACCGGCCGCGGCCCCTTCCCGGCGTTGGTGCTCAACCACGGCTACATCGAGCCCTCGGTCTACGTCACCGGCCAGGGTCTCGCCCGCGAGCAGGACCGGCTGGCCCGCGAGGGCTACGTCGTGCTCCACACCGACTACCGCGGCCACGCGGCGTCCGACCCGATCGGCTACGTGCCGCAGGAGACGCGCCTGGGCTACACCCGCGACACGCTGCACGCCGTCGCGACGCTCAAGCAGCTGCCCTTCGTCGACGCCGACCGCGTCGGCATGCTCGGTCGCTCCATGGGCGGCGGCGTCACGCTCAACGCGCTGGTCGCGCGCCCCGACATGATCCGCGCCGGCGTGATCTACGCGTCGGTGAGCTCCGACATCGTCGACAACCTGCGGCAGTTCACCGAGCCGGGGAGGCCCGACCAGGCGCAGCGGCTCTACGCCGAGTTCGGGACCCCGGAGGAGTCGCCCGACTTCTACGCCGGCCTCTCCGCGCGTACCTACTTCGACCGCATCGAGCCCCCGCTGCTCTCGCTGCACGGCACCCTCGACGACACCTGTCCGCTGCCCTGGGCCCGCACCACCCAGCGGCTCGCGCGCCGGGCCGGCGTCGACGCCACGCTGGAGCTCTACGAGGACGGCCACGCCTTCTACCCGACCTGGGAGGCCTCGATCCAGCGCACGCTGCGCTTCCTCGGCAACCGGATGTCGGCCTGACCGCCCCTGCGGGTCCCACGCTGCGAGCAGGTGGCGCACGCTGCCTGTCGCCCTCTCGGGACGTTGGCTACGGTGTGTCGCACGTCACTCCTCGCAGCCCGGAGCACCCATGACCAGCGTCCACGACGACCTGCACGGCCGCCGCCTCGAGGTGGTGCGCGCCTGGACCGCCTTCGTCGAGCAGGGTGACGGGGCGGTCGGGCGGGTGCGGCCCGAGATCCTGCGCTCGTGGCGCCGCTCCGCCCCGGCGGTGCAGGTCGACATGACCGAGGCGCCGCTGGCCGACGAGGGCGACACGCGTGCCTACTGGCACGCCTCGCCGCTGCAGGTGGCCGTGGAGCGGGTCGAGTCCGACCTGCGCAGCACGGCCGACGACGGCGACCTCGTGGTGGCGGTGACCGACCCGCAGGTGCGGATCCTCTGGACCTACGGCGGCCGGGTGATGCGCCGCAAGGCCGAGACGGTCAACTTCGTGGTCGGCGGCCGCTGGGACGACGTGAGCGTCGGCACCAACGCCCTCGACCTGGCCTGCCGCACCGGCGCCCCCTCCATGGTCTTCAGCGCCGAGCACTACGCCCCGATCGTGCACAACTGGGTGTGCTGGGCGGCGCCCGTGCACGACCCCCGCACCGGCGCGCAGCTCGGCGTCGTCGACCTCTCCACCACCTGGGACCGCACCCACCCGATCGGCCTGGCGACCGCGCGGATGATGGCCCGGCTCATCGAGACCGCGATGCCCGACACCCGGCAGCACGCCGGTCTGGCCGACACCGGCCTGGCGCTGCCCGGCCTCGACCTGGCCCTGCTCGGCACCGCCGAGGCCCGCCTCGACGGGCAGCGGCTGCTGCTCAACCGCCGGCAGACCGAGATCCTGGCGCTGCTCGCGCTGCACCCCGCCGGGCTCTCCCTGGAGCACCTGCACTCGCTGCTCTACGGCGACCAGGCGGTCACCTTCT
Source organism: Marmoricola sp. (assembly GCA_052040065.1). GTDB lineage: Bacteria > Actinomycetota > Actinomycetes > Propionibacteriales > Nocardioidaceae > Marmoricola. The sequence goes on along the minus strand of JBQGFI010000383.1, from coordinate 3,122 downwards.
CCACCCTCAAGGCCGAGGTCTCCCACCTGCGCAGCGCCCTGGGCGGTCAGCTCGCCTCCCGCCCCTACCGGCTGACGATGCCGGTGCGGGTCGACGTCGACGAGGTGCTCGCGCTGCTGCGGCAGGGCCAGCTGCGTGCCGCCGTGGCGGCGTACGGCGGCGACCTGCTGCCCGGCACCGAGGCCCCGGCGCTCGTCGAGCTCGGCGACGTGGTCGCCGTCGCGGTGCGGGAGGCGCTGCTGGCCGACCCGCAGCCCGACGCGGTCGCGCGCTACGTCGAGCTGGCGCCGTACGACACGGAGGTGGTCGAGGCGTGCCTGGCCCACCTCGGCGACCAGCCCCACCCGGCGAAGCCGCTGCTCAAGGGGCGTCTCGCGGCGGCGTCGCGCTGAGGATCGGTGCCACACTGAGCGGGTGCCGTCGACCAGCCAGTGGCTCGCCTTCCTGCTCGCCTCGATCCTCTTCATCCAGGTGCCGGGGCCGAGCCTGCTCTTCACCATCGGTCGTGCGCTGACCGTCGGACGCCGCGACGCGCTGCTCTCGGTGGTCGGCAACGCCGTGGGCGTCGTCGGGCAGGTGCTGCTGGTGGCGGTGGGCCTCGGCGCGCTGGTCGCCGCGAGCGCGACGCTCTACACGGCCGTGAAGGTCGCCGGGGCGGCGTACGTCGTGTGGCTGGGGGTGCAGGCGATCCGGCACCGCGCCGACGCCCGCCTCGCCCTGGAGGGACTCGGCCGGGTGCCCGCGCGGGGCCGTCGCTCGGTGCTGACCGGACTGACCGTGGGCCTGACCAACCCCAAGACGCTGGTCTTCTTCGTGGCCTTCCTGCCGCAGTTCACCGACCCCGCCGCCGGCCGCGTCGGCGCCCAGGTGGCGCTGCTCGGCCTGGTCTTCGGGATCATGGCCTGCGCCTCCGACAGCGTCTGGGCGCTCGTGGCCGGCCGTGCCCGCGACTGGTTCGCCCGCACCCCCCGCCGCCTCGACGGCCTGGGCACCGCCGGCGGCACCATGATGATCGGCCTCGGCGCCACCATGCTCGCGACCGAGTAGCCCGAGCCCGGCGCGGTCGTCCTGCGCCCCCCGTCGTACGCAGACGCGCGGGCACAAGTCTGCGGGACACCCGTACGAACCGGCCCGAACCGGGCGCCGCGACGGACTTGTGCCCGCGCGTCTGCGAGATCCGGCCCGTCACCCGCGCCTCCGCACCCCGGCTCGGGGGCGGGTGGGAGGATGACCGGCATGGGCCTCGACCTCAGCGCCGACGTGGTGACCCTCACCCGCACGATCGTCGACATCGAGTCGGTGAGCCGCCACGAGCAGCAGCTGGCCGACGCCGTGGAGGAGGCGCTGCGCCGGCTGACCCACCTCGAGGTCACCCGTCTCGGCCACTCCGTGGTCGCGCGGACGACGCTGGGTCGCGGCGAGCGGGTGGTCGTGGCCGGCCACCTCGACACGGTGCCGCTCAACCACAACCTGCCCTCCCGCGACGACGGCGAGCGCATCCACGGCCTGGGCGCCTGCGACATGAAGGGCGGCGTCGCCGTCGCCCTCAAGCTCGCCCACGACGTGGTCGCGCCGGTGCGCGACGTCACCTACGTCTTCTACGAGGCCGAGGAGATCGAGGACGTGCACAACGGCCTCGGCAAGATCGCCCGCGAGCGCCCCGACCTGGTCGAGGCCGACTTCGCCATCCTGATGGAGCCCAGCGACGCCGGCGTCGAGGCCGGCTGCCAGGGCACCCTGCGGGTCGACGTGCGCACCTCGGGGGAGCGGGCCCACTCGGCGCGCTCCTGGCGTGGCTCCAACGCCATCCACACCGCCGCCGACGTGCTGGCGACGCTCGCGGCCTACCAGCCGCGCCGGCCGGTCATCGACGGCCTGGAGTACCACGAGGGGCTCAACGCGGTCGGCATCTCCGGCGGCGTCGCCGGCAACGTCGTGCCCGACGAGTGCGTCGTGAGCGTCAACTACCGCTTCGCCCCCGACCGCTCCGAGGGGGAGGCGCTGGCCCACGTGCGCGAGCTCTTCGCGGCGTACGACGTGCGGCTCACCGACACCGCGCCGGGGGCGCTCCCCGGCCTGGCCGTGCCGGCCGCGGCGGCCTTCGTGGAGGCGGTGGGAGGGCAGGTGCGGCCGAAGTTCGGCTGGACCGACGTCGCGAGGTTCACCGGCCTCGGGGTGCCGGCCGTCAACTACGGCCCCGGCGACCCGATGCTGGCCCACAAGCAGGAGGAGTTCGTGCCCATCGCCCAGCTGCACGCCTGCGAGGCGACCCTGAAGGAGTGGCTCGCGTGAGGGACCGCTCCCGCGTCAAGCACCGCGGCCCCACGGTGCTGCGCGGCGCCCAGGTCGACCTCACCACCACCGACCAGCGGCTGCTCGACTCGCGCGGCCCGACCGACTGGGTGCACACCGACCCGTGGCGGGTGCTGCGCATCCAGGCGGAGTTCGTCGAGGGCTTCGGCGGTCTGGCCGAGCTCGGGCCCGCGATCTCCGTCTTCGGCTCGGCCCGCACCCGCACCGACGACCCCGTCTACGCCCTCGGCGAGCAGCTCGGGCGAGGCCTGGTCGAGGCCGGCTTCGCGGTCATCACCGGCGGCGGACCGGGCGCGATGGAGGCGGCCAACAAGGGCGCCTGCGAGGCCGGCGGCACGTCGGTCGGCCTCGGCATCGAGCTGCCCTTCGAGCAGGGTCTCAACCCCTACGTCGACATCGGCATCAACTTCCGCTACTTCTTCGCGCGCAAGACGATGTTCGTGAAGTACTCCCGGGGCTACGTCGTGCTGCCCGGCGGCATGGGCACCCTCGACGAGCTCTTCGAGGCCGTCACCCTGGTGCAGACGCGCAAGGTGACGACCTTCCCGATCGTCCTGCTCGGCACCGCCTACTGGGGCGGGCTGCTCGACTGGCTGCGCGACTCGGTGCTGGCCGACGGCAAGATCTCCGAGTCCGACCTGGAGCTGCTCCAGGTGACCGACGACGTCGACGAGGCCGTCGAGCTGATGGTGACGGGCGTGCAGCGGGGTGGCGAGCGCTGATGTCGTGGGTCTTCGCGGTGCTCCTCGTGCTGGCCGTCGGCGCCGTGGTCGTGGTCTTCGCCGGGGGCGGCGGCGGCATGGGTCCGG
>JBQGFI010000382.1:0-1869 GCA_052040065.1 Marmoricola sp. | reverse complement strand
GTCGACCGCTCCGAGCTCTTCATCGTCGAGGGCGACTCCGCCATGGGCACCGCCAAGGCGGCCCGCGACTCCGAGTTCCAGGCACTGCTGCCGATCCGCGGCAAGATCCTCAACGTCCAGAAGGCCACCGTCGCCGACGTGCTGAAGAACGCCGAGTGCGCGGCGATCATCCAGGTGATCGGCGCCGGGTCGGGCCGCACCTTCGACCTCGACGCCGCCCGCTACGGCCGGATCATCTTCATGGCCGACGCCGACTCCGACGGCGCCCACATCCGCTGCCTGCTCGCCACGCTGTTCTTCAAGTACATGCCCGAGCTGGTGCACGCCGGGCGCGTCTACACCGCCGTGCCGCCGCTGCACCGCATCGAGCTGTCCAACCCGAAGAAGGGCATGGACAAGTACGTCTACACCTACTCCGACGCCGAGCTGCAGCGCAAGCTCGCCGAGCTCACCAAGAAGGGGGTCCGCTGGAAGGACCCCGTGCAGCGCTACAAGGGCCTCGGCGAGATGGACGCCGACCAGCTGGCCGAGACCACCATGGACCCCCGCCAGCGCACGCTGCGCCGCCTCACGGTCGACGACGCCGCCCTGGGCGCCGAGGTCTTCGAGCTCCTGATGGGCTCCGAGGTCGCGCCCCGCAAGGACTTCATCGTGCAGGGCGCCTACGAGGTCGACGCCGACCAGATCGACGCCTGACCGCGCACTTCGGCCGAAGCCGCCGCGTCGTACCCACCCCTGGGGGAGAATCCCAGGCAACGACGAGCGGGCACGGGGGGAGAGCACGATGGGGACGCGGTGCCCGTACGACGTGCTCGGCGTGGACGAGCGGGCCACCCGGGCCGAGGTGCGCTCGGCGTACCGCCGCCTCGCGCTGCGCCTGCACCCCGACACCCCGACCGGGACGCCCGACGGCTTCGCCGAGCTCGCGGCCGCCTACGAGGTGCTCTCGAGCAGGCGGCGCCGCGCGGAGCACGACCGGCAGCACCGCGAGGCCGCGGCCCGTCCCCAGGCGCCCGACCTGACCCACGTCGCCGCCACCATCGACGACCTCGACGCCCGCTGGGCCGCCCTGATCGCGGGGGAGGACCTCGACGCCGGCTGGGCCCGCCCCACCCGTCCCCGCTGGTGGTCCCGCTTCACCGCCTAGGGACCGCCTGCTCCCGGAGCGACGCCCTCCGGCGCCCATGAGTGCTCCCGCCCCGGCAGTTCGGCTGCAAGACTTCCCTCGTGCCTGCCAGCATCGACGCGTCCGTGACGGTGGCAGGACGGCGCGTCGACTTCTGCGTGTACAACCCTGGAGCGCCTCGCCGTGCCATGTTCCAGTACGGCACCCCGGGCACGAGGCGCCTCTCCCCGCTCCTGCTCGACGCGGCGCGCTCGTCGGGCCACGAGCTGCTGGTCGTCGAGCGGCCTGGGTCCGGCACGACCACCAGACGGCCCGGACGCCGCGTGGTCGACGTCGTCGAGGACGTGCGCGTGGTGCTCGACCACGTCGGGTGGGAGCACCTCGCGGTGTGGGGCGGGTCGGGTGGGGCACCCCACGCCCTGGCGGTGGCGGCGGGTCTGACGGACCGCGTCGTGTCCTGCGCGAGCGTGGTCGGACTGGCGCCCTACGACGCGCCCGGCCTCGACTGGTGCGCAGGGATGTCGGCGGGCAACGTCGAGGAGTTCCGCGCGGCGGCCGACGGGGAGGACGCCTACCGTCCGATCGTGCAACGGGTCGCGGCGGAGGCGATGGCCAGCATCGCGGCGGGCGGCGACCAAGTGGCGGGCGACCATGACCTCCCGGAGAGCGACCGCGCGGCCCTCGCAGCCCGGCGCCGTCGAGCAGCGCGGTGAAGTAGACGTGGTTCATCACCACCTCGGGCC
>JBQGFI010000381.1:0-18922 GCA_052040065.1 Marmoricola sp. | reverse complement strand
ACCGCCGTCTCGCGGTCGGGGTCCCAGCAGATCGGGAGCTGACCCACGGCCCGGGCGCCGCCCTGGCCGATCGTCGGTGCACCCTCGGTGGCGTTCCACGCGGCGACCAAATCGGCGTCGGGCTCGGTGGCGACGAGGTGGTCGGCCAGCGGGCCGAAGGTGGCGATGCCGCGGGGTCCCCCGGCGGCGACGCCGATCTCGACCGGCTGCTCGGGCAGGTCCCAGATCCTCGCCGAGTCGACCTGGAAGTACTCGCCGTCGTGGTCGACCAGGTCGCCGGTGTGCAGCGCGCGGATGATCGCGATCGCCTCGCGCAGCATCGCCTGCCGGTGCTGGATGCCGGGCCAGCCGTCGCCGACGACGTGCTCGTTGAGGCTCTCGCCGCTGCCGAGGCCGAGGGTGAAGCGTCCCTCCGCGAGGAGCTGCACCGTCGCGGCCTTCTGCGCCACCACGGCGGGGTGGTAGCGGATCGTCGGACAGGTCACGTAGGTCATCAACCGGCTCGTCGTCGTCGCGTGGGCGACCGCGCCGAGCACCGACCACGCGTACGGCGCGTGGCCCTGCGCGGAGAGCCACGGCGAGTAGTGGTCGCTCATCACCTGGAAGTCGAAGCCCGCCCGCTCCGCCGCGACCGCGTGGTCGACGAGCGCGCGCGGCCCGGCCTGCTCGGTCATCAGGGTGTAGCCGAAGTCCGTCACCTGCTGGCGGGTACCCCGCCGCGGGCGACCTATCGCGGGGACGCTCAGGGGTGGCCGTGACGCGGCGCGGCGCCGTGGCCCAGCAGCTCGCCGAAGACCTCGCGCACCGCGCAGGCGCACTCCGCGCGGGCCGCGAAGGGCACCCGGACGTCGTGGTGGCCGCCGTCGGCGTAGAGGCGCAGCACCAGGCCGGCGCGGTCGAGGGCGAGGGGCCGGACGTCGACGTCGGGCGCGAGCGTCCCCGTGGCACGGCGGGCCAGCTGGCGCACGGCCTCGGCGTGGCCGTGCTGCAGGTGCGGGAGCCAGGTGTGCTCGTCGCCCACCAGCGGGTCCGGGCCCGCGGCGCGGTAGGCCTGCAGGTCGACCACGCGCCATCCCTCGTGCGCCGCGTCGGCGCCGCGCTCGCAGCGCCAGTCGAGCTCGAGGCTCACCGGTCGCAGGCTGAGGAGCTCGCCGGCGGTCTGCGGGTCGGGGCCCGCGAGGTGGTCGACGATCCCCTGCGGCCGGGGTCCGGTCCACGGCGCCAGCACGCCGCGCATGCGGAAGCGACCGCGCACGCGTGCCGGCTGCGGCACCCCGGCCACGTCGGTGCCCACCAGCGTGACCAGGTCGCCCACGCCGGTGCCCGGGGCGGCCGCCAGCAGCAGGCTGCCGTCGGGCAGCACCACGTGGCGCGGCACCGCGTGGGGCGTCGTCGCGGCACTCGGGCCGTGCAGCTGCAGGTCGCCACCGACGGCGAGCATGCTGCGGACCCGCTCGGCGGCGTTCGGCTCGTGCATGAGGTAAGGCTAGCCTAAGTGCCCGCCCTCGTCACCGGGCGTCCGCCCGCCGGAGGCTCCCGCTACTTCAGCTCCGACTCCGCGGTCTGGATCGCCGCGAACTCTTCCTCCGGGGCGGTGGCCACCAGGTGGTGCCGGCTGTAGAACCAGAAGTAGGCCAGGCCGGCGACGAAGACCGCCGCGGTGATGCCGGCCGCCTTGACGTCGACGAAGAAGGTCGCGACGACGGCCACGACGCTCAGCACCAGCGCGAGACCGGTCGTGAAGACGCCTCCAGGCGTGCGGTAGGCGCGCTCCAGGTCGGGCTCCCTCCGCCGCAGCATGATGTGGCTGAGGTTGAGCAGCACGTAGGAGACCGTCGCCCCGAAGACCGCGATGTTGATCATCAGCGCGCCGTCCTCGGTGATCGCGGCCAGCAGGAAGCCGATGGTGCCCGGCACGATCAGCGCGACCCAGGGGGTGTTGCGCTTGCCGGTCAGCGACAGCGCCCGGGGCAGGTAGCCCGCGCGCGACAGCGCGAAGAGCTGCCGGGAGTAGGCGTAGATGATGGAGAAGAAGCTGGCGATGAGTCCCGCCAGCCCGGCCCAGTTGACGAAGTCGGCCAGCAGCGAGTCGCTGCCGCGGACCGCCCGGATGGCCTCCGGCAGCGGGTTGTCGCTCGCCCGGATCGTCTCGGAGCCGGCCGAGCCCGGGAGGATGAAGAGGATCAGCACCGCGAAGACCAGCAGCGTCACCATCGCCGCGATGATGCCCTTCGGCATGTCGCGCTTGGGGTCGCTGGTCTCCTCGGCCGCCAGCGGCACGCCCTCGACGGCCAGGAAGAACCAGATGCCGTAGACCAGCGCCGCGACCACGCCGGCGAAGCCCATCGGCAGGAACTCGCTCGCGCCGGCCGCGCTCGTCGGCGCGATGTCGAACATGTTGTCGACCGAGAAGGACGGCAGCAGGCCGACCAGGGCCGCCACCAGCGCCACGACCGCGATCGCGGTGATGCCGAACATCAGCTTCAGCGCCTCGCCGACGCCGTAGAGGTGGATCCCGATGAAGACGAGGTACGCCGCGAGGTAGATGACCCAGAGGCTGACGCCGCCGAAGAGGCCGAGCGCCTGGATGTAGCCGCCGATGAAGACCGCGATGGCGGCGGGCGCGACGGCGTACTCGATCAGCACCGCGAGCCCGGTGGCGAAGCCACCCAGGGGGCCGAGCGCCCGGCGGGCGAAGCCGTATCCCGCACCGGCGACCGGGAGGGCCGAGGACATCTCCGCCAGCCCGAAGACCATGCAGGTGTACATCACGCCCATCAGCACCGTGGCGATCATCAGACCACCCCAGCCGCCCTCGTCGAGGCCGAAGTTCCAGCCCGCGAAGTCACCGGAGATGACGTAGGAGACGCCCAGGCCGGCGAGCAGCACCCACCCGGCGGCTCCGGCCTTGAGCTTGCGCTGCTCCAGATAGCTGTCGTCGACCTGTTGGTAGTCGACCTGCGACTTGCGACCAGCCATTGCCGTGCCTCCTGACAGAGGGATCGTGGCCGGGGAGCAACGATCTCGGGGTCTGCTGAGTGTGTGACCGCCCCCCAGGCGGGTCAAGCACCGCGCGTCACCGCCGCGTGAAATCTCAGACCAGCACGACCGACTTGCCCAGAGTCGCCCGATCCGCCATCTCCTGCAGCGCGCGGCCGATCTCCTCCAGCGGGTAGGTCGCGCCGATCGGCGGGTCGACGGCGCCGGCCTCCACCATGGGCAGCAGCGCCTCCCACTGCCGGCGCATGTAGCCCGGCCGGGCCATCGCGTAGGCGCCCCAGCCGACGCCGCGCACGTCGATGTTGTTGAGCAGCAGCCGGTTGACCTTGACCGCGGGGATGGCGCCGTCGGTGAAGCCGACCACGAGCAGCCGTCCGAGCGGCCCCAGGCTGCGCAGCGAGTCGGTCATCAGCTCACCGCCCACGACGTCCATCACCACGTCGACGCCGCGCCCCTCGGTCAGCTGCTTCACCGCGTCGCGGAAGCCGTCGACGAGCACCACCTCGTCGGCCCCGGCCCGCCGGGCCACCTCGCCCTTGGCCTCGGTGGAGACCACGGCGATGCTGCGCGCGCCCATGCCCCTGGCGACCTGCAGCGTCGCGGTGCCGACCCCGCCCGCGGCGCCGTGCACCAGCACCGTCTCGCCCGCGCGCAGACCCGCCCGGGTGTCGAGGGCGAACTGCGCGGTCAGGTAGTTCATGGGCAGGGCGGCGCCCTGGGCGAAGGACAGCGCGTCGGGCAGCGGGAAGACGCCGTCGGTGCCGACGGCCACCAGCTCCTGCGCGCCGCCGTACGGCATCACCGCGGCGACGCGGTCGCCGGGTGCGAGGCCGCTGCCCTCGGGGGCCGAGCGCACCGTGCCGGCCACGTCGACGCCCAGGCTGAAGGGCGGCTCCGGCCGCACCTGGTACTCGCCCCGGCTCAGCAGCAGGTCGGGGAAAGAGATGCCGACCGCCGCCACCTCGACGAGGACCTCGCCGTCGCCGGCCACCGGCTCCGGCACGTCGTCGATGGTCACGGCACCGGGGCCGTCGGTCGTGGTCACCCTCGCAGCGCGCATGGGGGCGAACCTAGCGCCTCGGCGCACGTGCGGCGGCCCCGCGTCAGCCGGCCTTCACCAGCCGGGCGAGCTCGAAGTGCATGGGGTCGGTGTAGTTCCAGTCGCCGCCCCAGGCGAAGCCCCAGCGCTTGAAGATCGCCACCACGGTGCGGTCCATCTTGCCCGCGATGCCGCGGTAGTTGTCGCGGGCGTTGAGGTCGATGGCGGTGCCGAAGGTGTGGAAGGAGAGACCCCGGGCCGGGTTGCGGGCGATGAAGCGCGGCACGTAGCAGCCGTCGTAGGTGTAGATCGCCTCCGACAGGCCGGCGGAGACCACGTCGCGCAGCGCCGCGCGGAGCTGCGGCAGCATGACCCGGTGACCGGTGACCGGTCCGATGATCGGCATCTCCATCGAGGTGATGTTGGCGCTCACCCACGCGGGGTCGGGGTTGACGGTGCCGTCGGGGTTGGCGGTGTAGCTGAAGGAGCCGACCGCCTGGGCGACGGACCCGCCCACGAGCACCGCGGTCTGCGCCGCGTCGAGGTCGAGGTCGGGGCCGAGGATCAGCACGCTCGCCCGGTCGCCGGCGATCCGGGTGAGCTGCGGCCGGATCTTCTGCGGGGCGGGGGTGCCCATGGCCAGCAGCGCTGCGTTGGTGCGCGGCATGCCGAGCTCCTCGGCCCACCGGGTGTTGACGATCGCGTCGATGCGGCGGGCGCTGGTCGCGGGCAGTAGGGCGGCGAAGGCGCCGATGTGGATGGTGCGGGCGCCCTCCTCGTTGCCGATGCGCAGGTTGCCCCCGTCGTCCTGCAGCCGCCGGCCGAGCCGCGGCTCCACGCAGATCTCGCCGCCCGCGACGCGGTCCCAGACCTCCTGGGTCTGGGCGGTGCCGGCCTGGGTGAAGTTGCGGAAGCTGGCGACCTCGACGGCGGCGTAGGTCAGCTGCCGGTCGTCGACGAAGAAGGAGCCCATCGACATCGGCTCGACCCGGTCGACCTCCTCGATCGCGCGGATCCGCTCCAGCACGTCGTCGGCCAGGGTGTCCTGGCTGAAGACGAGCACGTCGGAGGAGAGGATCGGCGGCTCGAAGGGTCCGGGCGCCTCCACGGCCATGTCGGGCTCGGAGACCGGGGCCGTGGTGCCCGTCGCGCTCGGGGAGGGCTCCTCACCCGACCCGGCCGTGGCGTCACCCACCCCGCCGCACGCCGCGGCGACGGGGGCGATGCCCAGCAGCGCGAGCACGTGGCGGCGGCGTACGCGCGAGTCGTCGTCCCCCTCGCACATGCCGTCGAGGGTAGCCCGCGGACCCAGGTCGGCGAGGTGCTTCCCACCGACCCGGGTCGCCGCGGGGTCAGGCGCCGGGCGCCTCGGTGATCTGGTCGTCGGCCGGCTTCTCGATCTCGACCGGCTCGCCCCACTGGTCGATGTCGATCCGGGTCTGCGACCCGGCGACCTCGAGGTCGACGCGACGGAAGCGGTCCTCGGAGTCGAGGTAGACGTCGTACTCCAGCTGCTCGGGCATGCCCTGCGGCGCCTGCTGGCCCTGCGCCTCCAGCGCCGCTGCGGTGTCGACGGTGAAGACGTAGTGGTCGACCTCGTCGTCGCCGATCGTGGTGCTCTCCTGGAACTCCACGTCGCGCAGCCCCGCGTCGAAGGCGTCGAAGGTGGAGTCGAGGCCCGAGCTGTCGGCGAGCTGGGAGAACTGCGCGGCGAGCGGGTCGCTCTCGTCGCTCGGGTCGACGGAGAGGAACTTGCCGCCGGAGTCGGGGGTCTGCACGTAGACGATCTCGTCGATCACCCGCAGGTCGATGTCGCCCTGGCCCGGGATGGCCATCGTCATCGCCATGTCGGTCGTGCTCTCGTCGATCTCGAGCACCCCCTCGGCCTTGACCGCCTGGCCGTTGCCACCGTCGATCGTCAGGTTGATCGCGGCGGTGCGGGAGTCGTCGTAGGCCGCCTTGAGCGCGTCCATCGCGGTCTCGGTGGTGAGCCGCTCGTCGGAGGAGCTGCTGCTCCCCGACGACTCGCCGGAGCCCTCGGCGTCGCCGGAGTCACCGGAGCCACAGCCGGCGAGCAGGGCGAGGGGGAGGAGCACACCACCCACGGCGCGCAGGGACAGGCGGGTGCGTGTGACGGTCATGGGGCCCTTCCGAGTGGGGTGTGCAGGTGGCCGGTCAGATCTCGCGGTCGAGCACCTTCGCCGAGATCCACGCGATCGTGGCGGCGGTGTCTGCCGGCGTGCCCGACGGCTGCATCACGTGGCTCAGCACGAGCCTGATCACCATGTCGATCAGGACCTGCAACCGGTCGGGGGGCAAGGGTACGTCGTAGCCGCGGACGTGCTCGCCCACCACCTCGCCGGCCGCGGTGAGCAGCATCTCGGAGTGCGTGGTGAGCAGCGGCAGCAAGTCGGAGTCGGCGCCCTGGGTGCTGCTCAGCACGGCGTGCAGCAGCGGGTCGGTGTCGGCGAGCTCGAGCACGCTGACGGCGGCGGCCCGGATCGCCGCCACGAGGTCGACGGGGTTGTCGGCGAAGGCCGCCTCCACCTTGCCCAGGAAGAGCTCGAGCTCGCGCATCACCATCGCCTCGGCCAGCTGCGGCTTGCCGCCGATCTCGTTGTAGACGGTCTGGCGGCTCACCCCGACGAGGTCGGCCAGCTTGGCCATCGTCAGCGCGCTCCCGCCGTGCTCGGCGGTGAAGCCGGCCGCCGCGGTGAGCAGCCGCTCACGCTGGGAGACCGGGGCGAGCAGCGGGCGCATGCGGACCAGCCTAGGAGGCGGGCCCGCGCGGCGCTCACCCCCCGCGGGCTACCTCACCAGGCGCCCGGGGTCCGCCGGCACGAAGTCGACCTTCTCGCGCACGCCGCAGTCGGGGCAGCACCAGGTGTCGGGAACCTCGCTCCAGGCGGTGCCCGCGGCGAAGCCCTCGTGCTCGTCGCCGGCCTCGACCTCGTAGACGTAGGAGCAGCCGGGGCAGCGGGCGGCGAGGACCTCGACGGGCCCGGGGGTCTCGAGGCTCTCGACAGGACGGCGGGTCTCGGCAGGCTCGACCGGCCGAGGGGTCTCGCCGTACGCCGCCAGCACGCGCGCGCGGCGACGGGGCGCGATGTTGGCGCGGGTGACGTCGCCGTCGAAGTGCGCGAGAACCCGGGGGTCCATCACCCGGCGCCACAGCGGCGGGACGAGCGCGAGCACGATCATCCCGGCGTACCCGGTCGGGAGCACGGGGGACTCCTCGAAGTCGCGCAGCGCCTGGTAGCGCCGGGTGGGGTTGGCGTGGTGGTCGCTGTGGCGCTGCAGGTGGTAGAGCAGCACGTTGGTGGCGATGTTGTTGGAGTTCCAGCTGTGGCTGGGGTCGACCCGCTCGTAGCGCTGCCGCTCGCCGACGCCGACCTTCTGCCGGAGCATGCCGTAGTGCTCCATGTAGTTGACGACCTCGAGCAGCGAGAAGCCGACCACGGCCTGCAGCACCAGGTACGGCGCGACGCCCCACCCGAGCACCGCGATCATCACGCCCCACAGCGCCGCCGACATCAGCCAGGCGTTGAGCACGTCGTTGCCGAGGCGGAAGGGGTGCTGGTCGCGACGGGCGTAGCGGCGCTGCTCCAGGCGCCAGCTGCTGCGCAGGGAGCCCCACACGGTGCGCGGCCAGAAGGCGTAGAAGGTCTCCCCCAGCCGGCTGCTCGCGGGGTCCTCCGGGGTCGCGACCCGCACGTGGTGGCCGCGGTTGTGCTCGATGTAGAAGTGGCCGTAGAAGCTCTGCGCGAGCGCGACCTTGGAGAGCCAGCGCTCGTGGCTCTCCTTCTTGTGCCCCAGCTCGTGGGCGGTGTTGATGCCGATGCCGCCGATGCAGCCGATCGAGATCGCGGCGCCGACCGACTGCCAGGTCGAGAGCTCCGGCGCCCCCAGCCACTCCGGGCGCGCGATCCAGGTCATCGCCAGCACGAAGCCGGCGTACTGGATCGGCAGGTAGGCGTAGGTGATCCAGCGGTAGTAGCGGTCGTTCTCCAGCTGCTCGATCACGTCGTCGGGCGGGTTGGAGCGGTCGAGCCCGGCGACGAGGTCGATGGCCGGCACCACGCCGAGGATGACGATCGGGCCGGCCCACAGCCACACGGTCCAGCCGGTGGCCCAGAAGCCGCCGAAGGCGAGGCCGGCCAGCGAGGGCACCACCAGCCCGATCAGCCAGAGGTAGCGCTTCTTGTCGGTCCACTCCGTCGTCGCTGTGCCTGCCACGCCCGCTCCTCTCGTTCGACACTCAGGGGTGAGTTGTCAAAGGAATGGACAGGAGCGTAGGGAATGTAAAGCGGTTGTACAAGAGGGGACGAGATGTAAAGCGCTCAGAGGTGGTCGCGCAGCCACCTCTCCGTGACGGCGTACGCCGTGTCGCGCGGCTGCTTCAGCGAGAGGTAGACGTCGTGGCGGGCGTCGGCGATCGGCACCACCAGCGTCTCCTGGCCCAGGCACCCCGACCAGCGCTGGATCTGGCGCACGTCGAGCACGATGTCGGAGACGTCGGAGCGCTCGCTGTAGTCGGAGGCGTAGTGCGTCTTGTCCGAGCGCAGCACCAGGGCGGGCACCCCGACGTCGAGGCCGCGGTGCAGCCGGGCGTGGCCCCGGCGCACGGCGTTGAGCCAGCCCACGGTGACGCCGAAGCCCTCGAGCGGCTTGAAGGTGGTGTCGAACTCCCACTCCCCCGTGCCCTCGACGTGCAGCGTGCGGCCGTAGTGGCCGAGCGGCGCCTTGAGCTGGCGGAAGGGCCGGGCCTTGCTCGCCACCCGGAGCCCCTGGGTCACCGGGCCCCGCATCGTCGCCGACCCCTGCAGGTCGTACCAGGGGCTGTTGTGCACCAGCCCGACCACGGGCGCCACCTCGCCGCGCGCCCGGCGGCGGTCGAGCCACAGCGCGGTCATCAGGCCGCCGGTGGAGTGCGCGACGACCACGACCGGCAGTCCGGGGTGGGCCGCCTCCACCTCGGCGAGCGCCAGCTCGAGCTCCTCATCGCACAGGGCGAGGTCGGAGACGTAGTGCGGCGTCTGCCCCTCCCGACGGGCCCGCCCGCACTTGCGCAGGTCGAGGGCGTGGAAGGCCAGCCCGTGCCCGGCGAAGAAGTCGGCCATCTCGGTCTGGAAGAAGTAGTCGGTGAAGCCGTGCACGTAGAGCACCGCCCCGCGCACGGACTCGTCGGCGCGGACGTCGCGGCGCACGACCACGGCGCACACGTCGCCCTCCCCGTCGGGGTCGGGTCCGAGCTCGAGGACGCGCTGCTGGTAGCCGTCGCCCAGCACGTCGGGGCGCCACGGGGAGCTGGTGGTCACGAGGCCTCCTTGGTCAGGGTCGCCGGTCGGGCCTCGCGGGAGCCCAGCTCGGCGCGGGTCACCAGCCGCAGCTCGTCGACGAGCTCGCGGCCGAGGGTCATCCGGCGGTCGATCGCGTAGTTCTGCCGGATCAGCCAGGGCCACCGGTCGCCCTGCTTCGGCAGCAGCGAGGCGGCGCGCTGGAGGTAGCCCGAGGTCAGGTCGAGCACCGGACGCGGCTCCATCGCCCGCTCCGGCTCGGGGACGACGTAGGCGAGGTCGCGCTCGCGGATCAGGTTCAGCAGCCGGCACGCGAGCACGTTGCTGACGTCGGCGCGCAGCGTCCAGGAGGCGTTGGCGTAGCCGATCACCCGCAGGTAGTTGGGCAGCCCGGTGATCATCGCGCCCTTCCAGATCCACTGCTCGCCGACCTCGACGCGGCTGCCGTCGACGCTGAGCTCCATCCCGCCCACCACGTCGACCTGCAGCCCCGTCGCCGTCACGACGAGGTCGGCCTCGAGCACCTCGCCGGAGGAGAGCCGCACGCCCTCGGGCACGAAGGTGTCGATGGTGTCGGTCACCACCGAGACGTCACCGGCGCGCAGCGCCTTGAAGAGGTCGGCCCCGGGCACCGCGCACAGCCGCTGGTCCCACGGGTCGTACGGCGGGGAGAAGTGCGGGTCGAGCCACTGCGGCCCCGCGACCTTCTCGACCCCGGCGGCCAGCACCCGCTTGGCCTGCGCGGGGAAGCGGCGGAAGCCCTGGTAGAGCAGGGTCTGCACCGCGAGGTTCTTGGTGCGGATCGCGCGGTAGGCCGCCATCGGCGGCAGCGTGCGCTGCAGCAGCCCGGCGATCTTGTCGCGCCGCGGCACCGAGGCGACGTACGTCGGGGTGCGCTGCAGCATGGTGACGTGCGCGGCCGGCGCGGCCATCGACGGCACGATCGTCACCGCGGTGGCGCCGGAGCCGACCACGACGACCCGCTTGCCGGTCCAGTCGAGCCCCTCGGGCCACGACTGCGGGTGCACCACCTCGCCGGCGAAGTCGGCCAGGCCGGGCAGCTGCGCGTCGTACGGCGCGTCGTAGGAGTAGTAGCCGTGGGTGCCGAGCACGAAGTCGCTGGTCATCGTGCGGGGGCCCGCGGGGGTCTCGAGCGTGAGCGTCCACAGCGCCGTGCTCGTGGAGAAGTCGGCGGCGACGACCTTCACGCCGTAGCGCACGTGCTGGTCGATGCCGAACTCCGCGGCCGTCTCGTGGATGTAGCGCAGGATGCCGGGACCGTCGGCCAGCGAGGTGTCGTCGGTCCACGGGCGGAAGGTGAAGCCGAAGGTGAAGATGTCGGAGTCCGACCGCACCCCGGGGTAGCGGAAGAGGTCCCAGGTGCCGCCCATCGACGCGCGCGCCTCGAGCACGAGGTAGTCGCGGTCGGGACACTCGGTCTGCAGCCGGTAGGCCGCCCCGATCCCGGAGAGGCCCGCGCCGATGACGGCGACGGAGACGTGGTCGGTCAGCTCGTCAGTCACACCGCGAGTATGCCGCGCAGCCCTACCGGTGAGTAGCCCCGGTCACCGGCGCACGGTGAAGCCCACCTTGAGCGGGTCGTGGTCGGAGGCGCGGAAGGCGTCGGGGCGGTAGAAGTCGGTCACGTTGTAGTTGTGCCGGCTGTACTCCAGGGCCACCGACTCCACCGAGTTGACGTTCCACACGTCGGCGCCCCGCACGGTGCGCATCGCCGCGGCGTTGCCGAGCACGTGGTCGAGCGAGCCGACCTGGCCGTCGAAGAGGTAGGTGTACTGCCCCGGGGCCCGGGCGGTGCCCACCGAGGCGTAGCCCGCGGCGTAGAGCACCTGCATCGGGTCCTCGGCGCTGTAGGAGTTGAAGTCGCCGAGCAGGAAGACCCGCGACACCCCCCGCTCGCGCTGCACCCGCGCGGTGAAGTCGACCAGCGAGCGCGCCGCGGCGGTGCGCGCCTTGTTGGAGGCGCCCTGTCCCTCGTCGCCGTCGCCGGGGGCGCCGGAGCCCTTGGACTTGAAGTGGTTGACGACCGCGAGGAAGCGGTCCTTGGCGCCGCCCTTGCGCGGCTGGAAGGCCTGGGCGAGCGGGTCGCGCGCGTCGGCGAAGGCGGCGACGTCGTGGATCGCCGACTCACCGACCGGGCGCACGGCGCGGCGCTGGTAGATGAAGGCGGTGCGGATGACGTCCTCGTCGGCCTGGCTGGCGGGCGTGGTCTGCCCGCGCGGCGTCGGCACGAAGGACCACACGGCGCGCCCGGCGTTCTTGTTCAGCACCTCGACCAGCTCGCGCAGCGACTCGTCGCGGTGCGCGCCGAAGCGCGCGCTGTTCTCGATCTCCTCGATGCCGACGACGTCGGCGTCCAGGGAGTTGATGGCGACCGCGAGCTTGCGCTCCTGGCGGCGCAGGTCCTCGGCCTCGGCCGCGCCGCGCGGACCGTCCTCGCCGGCCGCCCCCTCGCAGGTGTCGGTGGTGACCGGGTCGCCGACGCGGTCGGCGTAGTAGTCGCAGCTGCCACCGGCGCGCTCGAAGGCCTCCCCGGTGGTGGTGAAGTAGTTGAGCACGTTGAACGACGCGATCGAGACGCCGCCGCCCACGGCGTCGGGCCGCGCCTGGCGGGTGTCGGTGACGCGCACGGGCAGCGGGTCGGTGCCGCTGAGCGGTGCGGTGGGCTGGAAGCGCCAGTCGCCGAAGGCGTAGTGCAGCACGACCGGCGCGGTGAAGCGCGCGGGTGCGCCCACCCGGATGGCCGGCTGCTGGGTCAGGTAGGGCAGCGGCTGGTCGGTGGTGCGCAGGAAGTCGGTGCTGGCACCGTCGTCGAGCGTGACGGCGCGGGCGGCGTTGTCGGCCCTGACCGCGGCGACCGTCGCGGGGTCGGTGACCGGGTTGGCCACCTCGGTGGGCTGCCGGAGCGGGGTGTCGCCCGCGGCGAGCCCGATCTCAGCGTAGCGGTTGGTGGCGAAGTTGTCGGCGACCGTGAAGGCCCCCTGGGGCGCCAGGAGCATGCCCTCGAGCACCTCCTTGGCCGCGGCGGTGCGGGGCCAGGTGGTGGGGGTGGGGTCGACCTCGGCCGGGTCGGTGAGCGCGGCCACCGACTGGCCGACGACCTGGGTCAGGCCGAAGTCCTCGCCGACCGTGCCGGTGACCTCCACGTGGTCGCCGACGGCGACCTGCTGCGCGAGGCCCTTGACGAAGACGCCGTGCGAGGCCGCGTGGTCGGCCGGCAGCGGGCCACCGGTGCCGGCGGTCTGCAGGAAGAAGCCGTCGAGCCCGCCCGTGGGGTACGCCGCGGTGACGACGCCCGTGGTGGTGACCCGCTCGCCCACCAGCGGGCTGGTGGCCCCGGTGCCCTGGATCTCGGCGATGGTGCGCTCGGTCGGCTCGGGCTCGGGCCCGCTCTCGCCCGGGGCCTGGCCGGGCGTGCCCTCGCCGACGGTGAGGTCGGCCGCGTTGTCGCCGGTGTCGGTGCCGTCGGCGTCCCGGGCGAGCGTGGTGGCGTTGGTCGGCTGCGCGGCGGCCGTCGTCTCGAAGGTGTTGGAGGCGCCGTAGCCGACGAGGTCGACCACGCCGGGACGCCCGGCGACCGACCCGGTGGCGGGGGCCGTCAGCGCGGCGGCCTGGTCGGCGAGGAAGACGGTGCCCGCCGAGCCCGAGAGCTGGGTGCTGCCGCTCGCGTCGACCTCGCCGACCGGGGCGCCAGCGGCGCCGGTGCCGAGGCCGACCAGGTAGTAGCCGCCGGGCTCGATCGACCCGGCCAGCGGCGTGACCCCCGAGGGGTTGCCGGTCCCGGTGGCCGAGCGGTACTGCACCGAGGCCCCGTCGAGGCTGACGGCCGCGTCCGTGGGGTTGTGCAGCTCGACGAAGTCGCGCGCCCACACGCTGGTGGCCGCGCCACCCCCGCCGTACACCTCGGAGATGACGACGCCCTCCGCGGCGGCGTACGACGGAGCGACGAGCGCCAGCGGGGAGAGCCCCACGGCGAGGGCGGTCGTGAGCAGGACGGGACGACGTGACATGGGGCGAGCACTCCTCGAGAACGTGACGGGCCGAGCCCTGTCTATCCCGGTTCGGGGCTCTTCGGGAGGTCTGGGCGGTTAACGGTTCGGCAACGCACGGCTACCTTGCCTCCATGCATCCCATCGGCATCGACTTCGGCGGCAGCGGCATCAAGGCCGCGCCGGTCGACCTGTCCACCGGCGAGTTCGCCGCGGAGCGCGAGCGCATCGAGACGCCCGAGAAGTCCACGCCGGACGCCGTCGCGGAGGTGATGTCGGAGCTGCTCTCCCGCTTCGACGACCAGACCAGCCCGGTCGGCGTCACCGTGCCGGGCGTCGTGCGCCACGGCGTGGTCTCCTCGGCGGCCAACATCCACAAGAGCTGGATCGGCACCGACGCGCACGCCCTGCTGACCAAGGCGCTCGGCCGCGAGGTCGTCGCGCTCAACGACGCCGACGCCGCCGGGCTGGCCGAGGCGCGCTACGGCGTCGCGGTCAACCGTCCCGGCCTCGTGCTGGTCACCACGCTCGGCACCGGCATCGGCTCGGCCTTCCTCTACGACGGCGTGCTCGTGCCCAACAGCGAGCTCGGCCACCTCGAGATCGACGGTCACGACGCCGAGTCGCGCGCCGCCAACTCCGCGCGCAAGCGCGAGGACCTCACGTGGGAGGAGTGGGCCGAGCGGCTCACCACCTACTACCGCACCGTCGAGGCGCTCTTCTCCCCCGACCTGATCGTCGTCGGCGGCGGCGTGAGCAAGCACGCCACCGAGTTCATGCACCTGATCGACATCGACACCGAGATCATCAGCGCCACCCTGCGCAACACCGCGGGCATCGTCGGCGCCGCGGCGCTGGCCGCCGACCAGTAGCCGCCCGCCCACCAGGTCGTCAGGCGTCGCTGGAGCCGGCCCACAGGTTGATGCCGCTCTCCCGGGCGTGGTCGTCGATGGCCGCGAGCTCGTCGTCGGCGAAGGGCGCCCCCTGCAGGGCGTCGAGCGAGTCGTCGAGCTGGTCGACCGACGAGGCGCCGATCACCGCGGAGGTGACCCGGTCGTCGCGCAGCACCCACTGCAGCGCCATCTGCGCGAGCGTCTGGCCGCGGTCGGCGGCGATGCCGTTGAGGGCGCGGATGCGCTCGATCACGCGGTCCTCGAGGTGGCTGGGGTCGATCGAGCTGCCCTCGCGGGCGGCACGCGAGTCCTCCGGCACGCCGTCGAGGTACTTGCTGGTGAGCAGCCCCTGCGCCAGCGCGGTGAAGACGATGCAGCCCATGCCCTGCCGCTCCAGCTCGTCGAGCAGGCCCTGCTCGATCCAGCGGTTGAGCATCGAGTACGACGGCTGGTGGATCAGCAGCGGCGTGCCCAGCGCGCGGGCGATCTCGGCCGCCTCACGGGTGCGCTCCGGGCCGTACGACGAGATGCCGGCGTAGAGCGCCCGGCCCGAGCGGACGGCGGTGTCGAGGGCGCCGATCGTCTCCTCCAGCGGCGTCTCGGGGTCGAAGCGGTGGCTGTAGAAGATGTCGACGTAGTCGAGGCCCATCCGCTGCAGAGACTGGTCGAGCGAGGCGAGCACGTACTTGCGCCCCCCGCCGCCCTGCCCGTAGGGCCCGGGCCACATGTCGTAGCCCGCCTTGGTGGAGATGACGAGCTCGTCGCGCAGGCCGGCGAAGTCCTCGCGCAGGTAGCGCCCGAAGTTCTCCTCCGCGCGACCGTAGGGCGGCCCGTAGTTGTTGGCGAGGTCGACGTGCGTCACGCCGCGGTCGAAGGCCCGACGCAGGATCGCCCGCTGGACCTCCTCGGGGCGGTCGGTGCCGAAGTTCTGCCACAGGCCGAGGGAGAGCGGCGGGAGCAGCAGGCCGCTGCGGCCGCACCGGCGGTAGCCCGACATGGTCGCGTCGTCGTACCGGGTGGGGTCGGGGGTGTAGGCGTCCATGGGGTCATGGTGCCCGGTCGGGCTACCGTCGCCCTCATGCCTGCCACCCGCGTGCTGCCCGACGAGGAGTCGACGGCGCTGCTCCAGCTGACCCGTGACCTGTGCACCCGCGAGCTGCTCCCGGCGGCGGCCGAGGCCGAGGCGAGCGAGACCTTCCCCCGCGAGGCCTTCCGCACGCTGGGCCGGGCGGGTCTGCTCGGGCTGCCCTACCCGGAGGAGCACGGCGGGGGCGGGGTGTCCTACGAGGTCTACCTGCAGGTGGTCGAGGAGATCGCCAGCGTCTGGGCCAGCGTCGGCGTGGGGGTCAGCGTGCACGCCCTGTCGTGCTTCGGCCTCTTCACGCGCGGCACCGAGGAGCAGCGGCAGCGGTGGCTGCCCGAGATGCTCGGGGGCGAGCTGCTCGGCGCCTACTGCCTCTCCGAGGCCCCCGCCGGCGCCGACCCCAGCGCGTTGCGGACCACGGCCGAGCGCGACGGCGACGCGTACGTGCTCACCGGCGCGAAGGCCTGGACGACGCACGGCGGCCAGGCCGACTTCTACAAGGTGAGGGCCCGTGCCGAGGGCGGCATCTCCTGCTTCCTGGTGCCCGCCGACACTCCGGGTCTGGTGGCCGACGCCCCCGAGCGCAAGATGGGGCTGACCGGCTCGGCGACCGCCACGATGCGCTTCGACGGCGTGCGGGTCGGCGCCGACCGGCTGCTCGGCCAGGAGGGCGACGGGCTGCGGATCGCGCTCGCCGGCCTCGACTCCGGGCGGCTCGGCATCGCCGCCGTCGCCGTGGGTCTCGCGCAGGGGGCGGTCGACCACGCGGTCGCCTACGCCAAGGAGCGCGAGCAGTTCGGCCGCAGGATCATCGACTTCCAGGGTCTCTCCTTCCTGCTCGCCGACATGGAGGCCGCCACGCTGAGCGCGCGGGCGACGTACCTCCACGCGGCGCGGCTGCGCGACCGTGGCCTGCCCTTCGGGCGCGAGGCGTCGGTGGCCAAGCTGGTCGCCACCGACGCGGCGATGAAGGTCACCACCGACGCCGTGCAGGTGCTGGGCGGCTACGGGTACACCAAGGACTTCCCGGTCGAGCGCTACATGCGCGAGGCCAAGGTGACCCAGATCTTCGAGGGCACCAACCAGATCCAGCGCATGGTCATCGCGCGCTCGCTCGCCAAGGGCGACGCGGGGAACCTCCACACCGACTGATCGTTGAGACCACCGTGACCTCTCCCGACACCGACCGACACCTGGCCTCCTTCGGCCCCGACGACCTGCCCGACCTCAGCGGACGACGCTTCGTGGTCACCGGCGCCAACTCCGGCATCGGCTTCCACGCCGCCCACGCCCTCGCGGCCCACGGCGCCCACGTGACCATCGCCTGCCGCAACCTGGAGAAGGCCCGCGAGGCCCAGGTGCGCCTGCCCGGCACCACCGAGGTGGCCGAGCTCGACCTCGCCTCGCTCGACTCCGTGCGCCGCTTCGCCGCCGACTGGAGCGGACCCCTCGCCACCCTGGTCTGCAACGCCGGCGTGATGACCCCGCCGCGCTACCGCGAGACCGCCGACGGCTTCGAGCTGCAGTTCGGCACCAACCACCTCGGCCACTTCGCCCTCACCGGCCTGCTGCTGCCGCACCTGCGCGAGGCCGAGGCGCCGCGCGTCGTGCCGATCGCCTCGATCGCCCACCACCGCGGCGACGCCAGCGTGCTGCAGGGCAACCAGGGCGGCGGCCGCTACGCGGCGGGCCACGCCTACGGCAACTCCAAGCTCGCCAACCTGCTCTTCGGCCTCGAGCTGCAGCGCCGGGCCGGCGACCGGCTCACCGTCGCCGCCTGCCACCCCGGGGTCTCCCACACCGGGCTGGTCACCTCGCCCGACGGGCTCGGACGGCTGCCCGGTGTCCGGCAGCTCGCGCCGCTCGCGCTGCGGCTGGTGCTCCAGTCCGGCCGGGCCGGCGCCAACCCCACGCTGTGGGCGGCGACGTACGCCGAGCCGGGCTCCTACACCGGGCCGCAGCGCTTCGGCGAGGCCCGCGGCCCGCTCGGCCGCGCCAGGCTCAGCAGCTTCGCGCGCGACGAGCAGCTCGCCGCGGAGCTGTGGCGGATCTCGGAGGAGCGCACCGGCGTGACCTTCGACTTCTCCTGACGCGCACCCCCGACCCGGCACACACTGTCGTGTGCACCTCGGACGTCGCTCGGCCGCCCTCGTCGGCCTGCTCGCGGGCGCGCTGCTCGCCGCGCCCCCGGCGTACGCCGCCCCCGACGCGCACTCCTCCGACGGCGAGCGCGGGGTCAGGCTGACCGTGCCGGACCGACCGGGTCCTGCCGAGCGCAGCGTCCGGCGCTCGTGGCGCCTCGCCCCGGGGGTCGGCTACCGGGAGTGGACCGCCTCGATGCCCCAGGGGGCGGTGCGGATGCACCTGCTCGGGATCGACCTGACCCGTCCCGGGGTGACGGTCGACCTCGCGTCGGGACCGACGACGACCCGCCGCTCGGCCGTCTCCCGGCTCGTCGCCCGCGCCGACGCGGTCGCGGGGGTCAACGCCGACTTCTTCGACCTCGGCGGCTCCGGGGCGCCGCTGGGGGTCGGCCTCGAGCGGGAGCGCGGTCTGCGGCACGGTCCCCGGGTGGGGTGGAACAGCTGCCTGCGGATCGACGCCGAGGGCCGGGCCCGCATCGGCACGGTGCGGGTGCGCGGCGGCGTCAGCCGCGACGGACGGCGCGTCGTCGACCTCGGTGGGCTCAACTCGCCGGTCGTGCGACCCGACCGGGTGGTCCTCTACACGCCGGCCTGGGGCCGGCGACCGGGCGCGCGCCTGCTCGGGGAGGTCGACCGCGCGCGGCAGGTCGGGATCGTCGACGGCGTGGTGCGCTGGAGCACGGCCGAGCCGCGGTCGGGAGGACCGGTGCGCGGGCAGGTCCTGCTGGGTCGCGGGCGGGGGGCCGATGCGCTCGCGCGGTTGCGCGTGGGCGACGAGGTCAGGGTCGCGACGACGACCAGCGCGCGCGACGCGCGCGTGGTCGCCTGCGGCAGCACGAGGCTGCTCCACGACGGCGCGCCGGTGGGCCTCGACGACCCGTGGCTGCACCCCCGCACGGCGGTCGGCGTCGACCGCGACACCGGCCGCCTGCTGCTGCTCGTCGCCGACGGACGCTCCCGGCGCAGCGCGGGACTCACCCTGCGTCAGCTCGCCCGCCAGCTGCGCGCACTGGGGGCCGACGAGGCGCTCAACCTCGACGGCGGCGGCTCCTCCACGCTGGTGGCACCCGACCGCCTGGGCCGCGCCGGCGTCCGCAACCGACCCTCCGACGGTGAGGAGCGACGGGTGCCCAACGCGCTGGTCGTGCGCGCCGCCCCGTGAGCCGCGCGCGTCAGAGCTGCTGGACCGCCCCGCCGCGCGCCAGGTAGCGCTCCAGCTGCGGCGGCCGGTACGACGCGTCGAGGTCGAGCCGCTCCACCGCCGTCGACGCCGCCCGCTCGTGCTCCGGGTCGACCACCCCGATCGGGCGGTCGAGCTCCTCGGAGAGCAGGAAGACGCCCTTGCGCGACTCGTGGACGGGTCCGGTCGTCCAGCGCGGGTCGCGCGCCTGGGCGTCGTCGCGCAGGCCGAGCCCCTCGGCCATGGCGCGCTGCTGCATCCACCACAGCGTCAGGTCG
>JBQGFI010000380.1:0-3389 GCA_052040065.1 Marmoricola sp. | reverse complement strand
GGGTCGCCGCTCGCCCCCGCGGTCGCCTCCCGCTTCGGCGCCCGCCGGGCCGTCGTGCTCGGGCTGCTGCTGCTCGCCGCCGGCCCGTTGGTGCTGTTCGCCACGCCCCGGCCGATGCCGTACGCCTGGGTCGCGGTGGCGCTCACCCTCGTCGGGCTCGGCACCGGGGCACTGGCCCTGGCCTCGGCCCTCATCGTCGGCAGCGCACCGAAGCACCAGGTCGGCTCCGCGGCCGCGGTGGAGGAGATCTGCTACGAGCTCGGCGCCGTGCTGAGCATCTCCGTGCTCGGTGGGCTGACGGCGGCGCTCTACCGCGGCGGTCTGCCGGACGCGGCGTCGCCGGCGGCCCGCGAGTCGCTCGCGCTGGCGCTCGACACCCCGGTCGCGGCGGCGGCCCAGGCGGCGTACACCGACGCCTTCGCCTGGGTCGGCCTTGCCGGCGGCCTGCTGATGCTCGCCGCGGCGTACGTCGTGCGCCGGCTGCTCCCCGCCGACCTCGACCTTGCCGACCTGGAGCACTGAGCCGGGCATCACGTCCCGCCCGCGGGACCCGGCTGGCAGCATGGGCCGGTGACCTCCCCGTGGTTCGAGTCCCCCGCCGACGCCGAGAAGCGGCTGGGGGAGGTGGGCTACCTCGCCGACACCGCGACGGCGACCACCACCTACCTCGCCGGCGCGCTGGAGAAGCCGCTGCTGGTCGAGGGCCCGGCCGGCGTCGGCAAGACCGAGCTGGCCAAGGCGGTCGCTCGCGCGACGGGCGCCGGGCTGGTGCGGCTGCAGTGCTACGAGGGGCTCGACGAGGCCCGCGCGCTCTACGAGTGGAACTACAAGAAGCAGCTGCTGCGCATCCAGGCCGCCGGTGACCAGGCCTGGGACGAGACCCACGACGACATCTTCACCGACGAGTTCCTGCTGACCCGGCCGCTGCTCACCGCGATCCGGCGCGAGGAGCCGACCGTGCTGCTGGTCGACGAGGTCGACAAGACCGACGTCGAGGTGGAGGGGCTGCTGCTGGAGGTGCTCTCCGACTTCCAGGTCAGCATCCCCGAGCTCGGCACCGTCAGCGCCGTGCGGCGCCCGCTCGTCGTGCTGACCTCCAACGCCACCCGCGAGCTGTCGGAGGCGCTGAAGCGGCGCTGCCTCTTCCTCCACGTCGACCACCCCGACAAGGAGCGTGAGCGGGCCATCGTGGTCTCGCAGGTGCCCGAGGTCGAGGAGGCGCTGGCCGGCCAGGTGGTCGACGCGGTGGCCGCGCTGCGGCAGCTCGAGCTGCGCAAGTCGCCCTCCATCGCCGAGACCGTCGACTGGGCGCGCACCCTGGTGGCGCTCGAGGTCGGCACCCTCGACGACGACGTCGTCTCCCGCACCCTGGGCGTGGTGCTCAAGCACGCCAGCGACCACGACCGCGCGCTCGCCTCGCTGGCCGGGGAGCGCCGCGGGCGGTGACGCTCCTCGACCGCCACACCGACTTCCTGCACGCGCTGCGCGCGGCGGGGATCCCGGTCTCGCTCGCCGAGGGGCTCGACGCCGTGCGTGCCGTCGACGCCCTGGGGCTCGGGGAGCGCGAGACGCTGCGCGCGGCGTACGCCGCCACGCTGCTCAAGCGGCAGGCCCACCGGCCGGGCTTCGACCAGGTCTTCGACCTCTACTGGCCCGCCCTGGTGGGGGATGGCGCGGGCGACGTGTCAGCCGACGAGCCCCCCGGCCCCACCGACGGGCCGGCCGAGCTCGCCGACCTGCGCGAGCGGGTGGAGCAGGCGCTCGCAGCGGACGGCGCGGACGACGGCGACCTGACCTCGCTCGCCCGCGAGGCGGTGGCGCGCTTCGGCCGGATCCGGGGCCGCGGTCCGGGCGAGCAGCGCTGGTCGGCGTACAACACGCTCAACCGGCTCGCCGCCGACGAGCTCGGACGCCGCGACCGGGTGCGCCGCTTCGAGGAGCTCGTCGAGACCGAGGTACGCCGCCGCGCGGCCGAGGTGCGCGGTCCCGACCACGTGGCGCGCCACGCGGTGCGCACGGCGGTCGACCAGCTCGACTTCTCCAGCGCCTCCCGGGCCGAGCTGGAGCGGATGCGCCACGAGATCCAACCGCTGGCGCGGCGGCTGGCCACGCGGCTGCACCGCGAGCAGCGCGACCGTCGCCGCGGGCCGCTCGACTTCCGCCG
This sequence comes from Marmoricola sp., assembly GCA_052040065.1. Taxonomy (GTDB): domain Bacteria; phylum Actinomycetota; class Actinomycetes; order Propionibacteriales; family Nocardioidaceae; genus Marmoricola. The sequence goes on along the minus strand of JBQGFI010000380.1, from coordinate 1,225 downwards.
CACCGTGCGCGCCTCGATGAGCAGCGGCGGGGTGCCGCTGACCACCCACCACCGCCCCCGCCGTCCCGGGCGTCCGGACCTGGTCGTGCTCTGCGACGTCAGCGGCTCGGTCGCGGGATTCGCCGGCTTCACGCTGATGCTGGTCTTCGCGCTGCGCGAGCAGTTCGAGCGGGTGCGCGCCTTCACCTTCGTCGACGACGTCCACGAGGTCACCGACGACTTCGCCCGCGGGGCCGACCCGGCCGACGCCCTCGCCCGGCTCGCGGCGAGCGCGGCGCACGCCAGCCGCTTCGGCCGCACGCAGTACGGCCGCGCCCTCACCCGCTTCGCCGAGCAGCACGGCGACGCCCTCACGCCCCGCACCCACCTGCTGGTGCTCGGCGACGCCCGCTCCAACTACGGCGACCTGGCCCTGCCCGTCCTCGCCGACCTGGTGCACGCCGCCCGCCGCAGCTGGTGGCTCAACCCCGAGCACCCGCGCCACTGGGGCACCGGCGACTCCGCGGCGCCGGAGTACGCCGCCCTGCTGCCGATGGTCGAGTGCCGCAACCTCACCCAGCTCGGGGAGTTCGTGCACGACCTCGCCTGAGCGGGGCGGGTCGGTCCGTTCCCCGGTCGCCGCCACGCGCGCGGGTCCGCGGGAGTAGAGTGGCGAGTTCCGCTTTTCCCCGGGAGGACCCGCGTTGAACGAAGACGTGGCCGCGCGCGAGGTCGCGCGCGAGCAGGCGTACGTCGACACCGTCTACACGCATCTCGAGCGTGCCGCCGCCTTCACCCAGGAGCTCGCCAAGGAGGGCCTGGAGCGAGGGCGCATCGGCAACGAGGGCGGCCTGGTGGAGCGCGACGCGATGGTCTACCAGGCGGCCCGACGGCTGGCGACGCTCGACGCCGCCCACGAGGGGCTCGTCTTCGGACGGCTCGACATGCACCCGCAGCTCGACGTGCCGCCGCGCTACATCGGCCGCATCGGGCTGCGCGACGAGGCCTACGACACGCTGCTGGTCGACTGGCGCGCCCCGGCGGCCGCGAAGTTCTACCAGGCCACGCAGGCCGACCCGCAGGGCGTCGTGCGCCGTCGCGTGCTGCGCAGCAAGGGCGTCGAGGTGCTCGGCGTCGAGGACGACCTGCTCGACGCGGAGGCCGGCACCGACCTGCCCGTGGTCGGCGAGGGCGCGCTGATGGCACAGCTCTCGCGGGCCCGCGACCGCTCGATGCACTCCATCGT
>JBQGFI010000379.1:0-3964 GCA_052040065.1 Marmoricola sp. | reverse complement strand
CTTGGGGCTCGGGGGCGACGACGTGCTCACGTCGTCGATCGCCGCGGACTGCCTGGTGGGTGGGGAGGGTCGCGACGTGCTGGTCGGCAACGCCGCCACGATCCTGGTCGGCGACCCCTCCGACCTGCACGTGTGGCAACCGGACGGGCCACCCCTCGACGGTGGCACGGCCGCCGTGGTCGAGCGACCGCCGGAGGCCCCGGCCTCCCCGAGCCGGACCGAGCCGGCGCCGTCCTCGCCGCCCGACCCCGGGACGCGCCCCGACGGGCCGCGGACGCCCGCGACGCCTACCACGTCACCGACCGTCCCGCCTGCCGCACCCCCGGCGACGACCGTGCCGACGCCCTCGCCCTCGTCCCCGCCCGACGACGCCGGGCCGTCTCCCGCGACCCCGGCAGCCGCTCCCGTCAAGGACACGGCCCCGGACGACGCGGGTCCGGCGCCGGCGGACTAGACCTGGTCGGACTCCCCCGTCGCCGTGGCGGGAAACCGCCACGTCTCAGCAGGTGGGAGCGTCGTCGCGGACCGCCGCGGCAAAAACCCCTCAAAACGGGCCGATCCCACCACCCGCGTGTCCGGTGCGTTCGCATCACGAGACGTTTGCGCCGAAGGTCCGCGACGCCCGGGACGGCAGTGATTGCCGAGTGTCGGGGGCCTGCTCCACCCTCGGCACCGTGACTGATCCCGGGGGAACCACGACGAGCCGTACGTCGGCGACGGCCTGGTCGGCCGCAGGCGCCGTGGCGCTGGCGACGACGACGGCGGTGGCACTGTCCGCGCTGCTGCACCGCCACTACCTGGCCGACGACCTGCGCGCCCACGGTGGACTCGCCCTCGCGGTGACGGCCGGCCTCTTCCTGGTCGCGGCCAGCCTCCGGCTCGCGATCTTCCTGCTCACGGGGCAGTCGGAGGCGCGGGTGCGGGCAAGCGCCTTGGCAGTGGTCGCCGTCGCCCTGGTGCCGATGCACCTGTGGAGCCACAGCTTCGTCGACCCGGCCGGCGCGGACGCCGACGAGCTGGCCCTCGTCGGCGCCGGCCGCGTGCTGTCGGCGGTGGTCGTGGTGACGCTGCTGCTGCTCGCGATCGCCCGTCGTCGGCGCAACGACCGCCTCTACCTCGTGGCCGGGGCCACCTGGGTGCTGGCGCTGGCCCTGCTGGCGCTGGGGACCACCAGCGCCACCTGGCCGGGCGCCACCGGGCGCGTGCTCCAGCTCGTCTCGGTGCTCACGGCGGCGCTGTGGTTCGCGGCCGCCGGCTACGCCACCCACCGCACCGAGACGCGCCCGTGGGCCCGCACGCTGGCGCCCTTCCTCATGCTGATGGGCGTCACCGAGGTGCTGGTCGCCGTCGACCCGCGCGTGCCCGGTCCCGCCTCCACGGCCGCCGTGCTCATCGCCGGGGCACTGGCCGTCGCCGGCGTGGCCTGGGCACTGCGCGACCTGCGCCGGGCGGTCCACGACGAGCAGCGCCGCAGCGCCGAGCTGGAGCGCGACCTGCTGACCACGCGCGACGACCTGGCCTCGTTGCAGCAGCGCGAGCGCAGGCTCGCCCACGACGCGCGGGGCACGCTGGCCGGCGTGCGCGCGGCGATGCAGATCTGGGCCGCCGCCACCGCCACCGCCACCGACTCCGACTCCGACGGGGCGGTGCAGCTGCGACGAGCGGCGCTCGCCGAGGTGGCCCGGCTGGAGGACGCCCTGCGCGAGCACCGCATCGAGCTCGGCTGCGGCCCGGTGGCGCTCGACCAGGTCGTCGACCGGGGGGCGCGCCCCGCCGCGGCCCGGGGCGCCGAGATCGTGGTCACCGTGCCCGCGCTCGTGGTGCTGGGCCACGCGACCGACCTCGAGCTGGCGCTGCGCGAGGTGATCGAGCACTGCCTGCTCGACCGGCCGGACGCCCGGCTCGAGGTCAGCGGGTGGAGCGCCGACGACCAGGCCGTGGTCGAGGTCGCGGCCGCGCTGCGACGCCGTCCGCCGCGGCCGCCGCGGCTCCTCGGCGTGGCGCCCGACGGCACGACCTCGCACGCGGCCGACGAGCTCGGCCACGCGCGCCACCTGATGCGGCGGCAGAGCGGCGACCTGCGTCTCGACGCCGGTGCCTGCCGGGTCAGGCTGGTGATCCCGGTGTGCCCGCCCCCGCCGACCGTGCCGCGGCAGCGCGGCGACGTCGACACCACCCGGGTGGCCGTGGTGGCTGCGCGGTGACCCGCCCGGCCCAGGTCGTGATGATCGACGACCACCCCTTGCTCACCCACGCGCTGGCCTTCACGCTGCGCAGCCGCGGCGTCGCGTGCACCGTGCCGACGCTCACCGACCGGCAGACGCTGGTGACCGAGGTGCACGCGCTCCACCCCGACGTGGTGCTCCTCGACCTCGACCTCGGCGACCTGGGCGACGGCTCCACGCTCGTGCCCGACCTGGTGCGCTACGGCGCGGCCGTGCTCGTGGTGTCGGCCTCCCGCGACACCGAGCAGGTCGGACGCGCACTGATGTGCGGTGCGAGCGGCTTCATCCCCAAGGACCGTCCGCTCGACGAGCTCGTCGAGAGCGTGCTCGCCACGGTGCGCGGCGAGGCCGTGATGGATCCCGAGCACCGGGCAGCGCTCATCGCCCAGGCCCGCGCCGCCTCACGCGGGCGGCAGGCGGTCCAGCGCCCGCTGGAGTCGCTCAGCCCGCGCGAGGCGCACGTGCTCCGTGGGCTGATGGAGGGCGGGTCGGTGCGCGAGATCGCGGCGTCGTCCCACGTCTCCGAGACGACCGTGCGCACCCAGGTGCGCGCGGTCCTCGCCAAGCTCGGGGTGTCCTCCCAGCGCGAGGCCGTGGCCTTCGCGGCGAGGGCCGCCTGGCGCTGAGGGGACGGTCAGCCCTTGCGCTTCTCGATGGCCTCGGTCGCGGCCGGCAGGACCGCGTGGAGGTCGCCCACGACGCCGAAGTCGACGAGCTCGAAGATCGGCGCCTCCTCGTCCTTGTTGACCGCCACGATGGTCTTGGAGGTCTGCATGCCGGCGCGGTGCTGGATCGCACCGGAGATGCCGTTGGCGACGTAGAGCTGCGGGCTCACGGTCTTGCCGGTCTGCCCGACCTGGAAGGCGTGGGGCTTCCAGCCGGAGTCGACCGCGGCGCGCGAGGCGCCCACGGCGGCACCGAGGCTGTCGGCGAAGCCCTCGACCTCGGAGAAGTCACCACCGGTGCCACGGCCGCCGGAGACCACGATCGCGGCCTCGGTCAGCTCGGGACGTCCCGAGGCCTTGCGGGCCTGGGAGGCCACGATCTTGGCCTTCTTGGCCGCCTCGGAGATCGACGGGGCGAACTCCTCCACGGTGCCCGCACCCTCGGTCTCCTCCGGGGCCGCCGAGTTGGGCTTGACGGTGATCACGGGGACGCCCTTGGTCACCACCGACTGCGTGGTCCAGCCACCGGCGAAGACCGACTGCGTGGTCACGGGGCCGGAGTCGCCGGGCTGCACGTCGACGGCGTCGGTGATCAGGCCGGAGCCGATCTTGACCGCCAGGCGGGCAGCGACCTCCTTGCCCTCCGCGGTCGAGGGCACCAGCACCGCGGCCGGCGAGTGCTTCTCGACGAGCTGCTGGAGCACCTCGGCCTTCGGGGCGACCAGGTAGCCCTTGATCTCGGCGTCGTCGACGGCCACGACCTTGGTCGCGCCGTACTTCTTGACCGCCTCGGCGACCTCGCCGGACTGGGCCGACCCACCGATGAACACCGCGACCGGCTCCCCGAGCCGCGCCGCGATGGTGAGCAGCTCGTAGGTGGGCTTGCGGACCTTGCCGTCGACGTGGTCGACCAGCACCAGGACCTCGGTCATGTCTCTACCTCCAGCCGCTCGGCTGCTCAGATGAACTTCTTGGACGCGAGGAAGCCGACCAGCGCGGTGGAGCCGGAGCCGTCCTCGTCGGTGACGACCTCGCCCTGGGTGCGCGGCGGGCGGGCCTCGGCCTCCTGCACCT
>JBQGFI010000378.1:0-3904 GCA_052040065.1 Marmoricola sp. | reverse complement strand
AGGGGCCGGCGTCGGCGGGGGCGCCGGTGGCAAGGGGCAGCAGCACGAGGTGGGTACCTCCTGGTCAGGGCCGCGTCGCGCGGCCGGGATCAGGTCTCCCTCACCCGGTACCCCGTGGCACCACGGCGTCTCCGGGCCGACGGCCGAGGAGCCGATGGCTCCGTAGTGACCGGTCGTCGCTTGGCGAGGTACTCCCCTGCGGGGCCAGTCTAGCCGCGGAGGCCCGTGTGGTTGAAATCGTCACGACCCGCCGCGGCACTCAGGGTCGCAGCAGGGCCTTGATCGCCCGGCGCTCGTCCATCGCGGCGTACGCCTCGGCGACCTCGGCCAGCGGCAGCTCCAGGTCGAAGACGGGGCCGGGGTCGATGGTGCCGCTGACGACGAGCTCGGTCAGCTCGGGCAGGTAGTGGCGCACCGGCGCCATCCCGCCCCGCAGCGCGACGTTGCGCCGGAACATCGTGCGGATCGGCACCTCCACGCCGTGCGGCACGCCCACGAAGCCCACCGTCGAGCCCGCGCGGGCGCAGCCGAAGGCCTGCTCCATGGCGGGTCCGTTGCCGACGCACTCCAGCACGGCGTCGGCACCGACGCCGTCGGTGAGGTCGAGGATGCGGGCGACGCCCTCCTCGCCCCGCTCCTCCACCACGTGGGTGGCGCCGAAGCGGCGGGCCACCTCCTGGCGCTGCGGGTGCCGCGACATCGCGACGACGCGCTCGGCGCCCAGCTCCACCGCGGCGAGCACGCCGCACAGGCCGACCGCGCCGTCGCCGACCACGACCACGGTGTCGCCCGGTCCGACCCCGGCGGAGACGGCACAGTGCCACCCCGTCGGCAGGACGTCGGAGAGCGTGAGGACGCCGGCGACGAGGTCCTCGCGCGGCGCCTCGGGCAGCTTCCACAGCGAGCCCTCGGCCTGGGTGACGCGGGCGAGCTCGCCCTGGCCGCCCTGGGTGACACCGAGGTGGTCGCAGGCCGAGGTCATGCCGGCGCGGCAGTGCGGGCAGGTGTTGTCGCTGTGGCAGAACGGCACGACGACGAAGTCGCCGGGCGCGAAGCTGCGCACCTCGCTGCCGACCTCCGCGACCACGCCGATGCACTCGTGGCCGATCGGGTCCCCCGGGGTGATCGGGTTCTCCCCCCGGTAGGGCCAGAGGTCGGAGCCGCAGACGCACGCGGCGGTGACCTGGACGACGGCGTCGGTGGGAGCCTGGACGGTGGGGGCGGGGCGGTCCTCGAGCCTGATGTCGCGGACGCCGTGCAACGTGGTGACCTTCACGACACGCAGCCTGGCAGATGCCGTGTTATCTCATATCTGAGATACCGTCGCGGACGTGACTGAGGACTACCTGGCCCGCATCGGCACCCTGATCCGCGACGCCCGCAAGCACCGCGGCTGGACGCAGGCGCAGCTCGCGACCGAGCTGGGCACCAGCCAGAGCGCCGTCAACCGCATCGAGCGCGGCCACCAGAACCTCTCCCTCGACATGCTCGCCCGCATCGGTGCCGCCCTCGACTCGCCGCTGATGAACCTCGGCCAGGGTCCGGTGCACCTGCGCGTGACCGGCCCGACCACGCTCACCGGGGCGATCGACGTCAAGACCTCCAAGAACGCCGGGGTGGCGCTGCTCTGCGCCGCGCTGCTCAACCGCGGGCGCACCGTGCTGCGTCGGGTCGCCCGCATCGAGGAGGTCAACCGGCTGCTCGAGGTGCTCGACTCCATCGGCGTGCGCACCCGCTGGCTCAACGCCGACAACGACCTGGAGATCGTGCCGCCCGCCACGCTCGACCTCGGCGCCATCGACGAGGCCGCCGCGCGGCGCACCCGCTCGATCATCATGTTCCTCGGCCCGCTGATGCACCGCCACAGCGACTTCGAGCTGCCCTACGCCGGCGGCTGCTCGCTCGGCACCCGCACGGTCGAGCCCCACATGACGGCGCTGCGCCCCTTCGGCCTGGAGGTCAAGGCGACCGAGGGCAGCTACCACGCCAGCGTCTCCCCCGGTCTGGTCCCGGGGCGCCCGATCGTGCTCACCGAGCGGGGCGACACCGTCACCGAGAACGCCCTGATGGCCGCGGCGCTGTGCGACTCCACCACGGTGATTCGCAACGCCAGCTCCAACTACATGGTCCAGGACCTGTGCTTCTACCTGCAGAAGCTCGGCGTCCGGGTGGAGGGTGTCGGCACCACCACGCTGACCGTCACCGGGCGCAGCGAGATCGACGTCGACGTCGACTACGCCCCCAGCGAGGACCCCATCGAGGCGATGTCGCTGCTCGCGGCCGCGATCGTCACCGACTCCGAGATCACCGTGCGCCGGGTGCCGATCGAGTTCCTCGAGATCGAGCTCGCGGTGCTCGAGGAGATGGGGCTGCGCTACACCCTCTCCGAGGAGTACGTCGCCGCCAACGGCCGCACCCGCCTGGCCGACCTCACCACCCAGCACTCGGTGCTCCACGCGCCGCTCGACAAGATCCACCCGATGCCCTTCCCGGGCCTCAACATCGACAACCTGCCCTTCTTCGCGGTCATCGCCGCGGTGGCCGAGGGCCAGACGATGCTCCACGACTGGGTCTACGAGAACCGCGCGATCTACCTGACCGAGCTCAACAAGCTCGGCGGCAAGGTCACGCTGATGGACCCCCACCGCGTGATGATCGAGGGCCCGACCCGCTGGACCGGCACCGAGGTGGTGTGCCCGCCGGCACTGCGGCCCGCGGTGGTCATCCTGCTCGCGATGCTCGCCTCCAAGGGCACCTCGGTGCTCCGCTCGACCTACGTCATCGCCCGGGGCTACGAGGACCTCGCCGAGCGCCTCAACGAGCTCGGCGCCCAGATCGAGCTCTTCTCCGACCTCTGAGCACGGCGCCTCCTGGGTACTGCTGCCAGCGTGGACGCCTATGACGTGCGCGACTGGCGACGCCAGGTCTTCGCGCTGTACGCCGCCGTGCGCGCCGAGCCCGACCCCGCTGCGGCCCACGGGACCTGGCGCCGCGGGCGTGACGAGCTCTTCCGTGACCACCCGGCGAGCCCGCTGCTCCCGGAGCAGCGAGCGGGCTTCACCGGCCTGAGCGTGGCGGCGTACGACCCGGCGTGGCGCTTCGAGGTCGAGGTGCGCCCGGCCCCCGACGAGCGCTACGAGGCCCAGACCGGCACCGACGGCCTCGTCCCCTTCGAGCGGCTGGGCACGGTCACCCTGCCGGGTGTCGGCGACCTCGACGTCTGGCGGCTCGCGACCTACGGCGGCGGTATCTTCCTGCCCCTCCGCGACGCGGGCTGCGGCCGCCCCGGTGGCGGCTACGGCGGAGGCCGCTACCTGCTCGACACGGTCAAGGGCGCCGACCTGGGCGGTGACGCCGACGGTCTCGTGGTCGACCTCAACTTCGCCTACCCGCCCTCCTGCGCCTACGACCCGTCCTGGGCCTGCCCCCTCCCCCCGCCCGGCAACCGGATCGACACCGTCGTCCCGGTCGGGGAGCTGCACGGCTGAGCCCCTCCGCGCCGACGTGAGACCCTGGTGCATGGGTCTCTGGATCTTCCTGGCCGTGCGCGGGCTCGTCGTCACCGGCGTGACGTGGCTGATGGTCCGCGAGCGGCGGGCGGGCAAGCACCTCACGTGGGACCCCTACGCCTCGCGCGGCCGGGCCGACGACGAGTTCCGCATGCGCGAGGGGCCCGGCGGCACCTTCGGCGGCGGGATCTGAGCCCACCCGCACCCACGGGTGGTGATCGAGGAGGTCGGGCGGCGACCAGACTTCCGGGCGGTCGAGGAGGTGGCGCAGCAGCTGCCGGGTGGTCGAGGAGGTCGCGCACCAGCTGCCGGGGGGTGGCGGGGGGTTGGCCCCCACCCGCACGAGACCCCCCCCCCCCCCCCCCCCCACCCGGGGGGCGAGACCGGCGCGGCGC
>JBQGFI010000377.1:0-4940 GCA_052040065.1 Marmoricola sp. | reverse complement strand
GGCGGGTGCACCCGCACGTCGAGGTCAAGGTGGTCGACCCGGCCACGGGCGAGACGGTGCCGCGCGGCACCCCCGGCGAGCTGTGCACCCGCGGCTACTCGGTGATGCTCGGCTACTGGGACGACCCCGACAAGACCGCCGAGGCCGTCGACGCCGACGGCTGGATGCACACCGGCGACCTCGCCGAGATGCGCGAGGACGGCTACTGCAACATCGTCGGCCGGATCAAGGACATGGTCATCCGAGGCGGGGAGAACATCTACCCCCGCGAGATCGAGGAGTTCCTCTACACCCACCCCGACGTCGAGGACGTGCAGGTGATCGGCGTCCCGGACGAGCGCTACGGCGAGGAGCTGGCCGCCTGGGTCAAGCTGCGCGAGGGCGCGGAGCCGCTCGACGCCGAGGGCGTGCGCGACTTCGCCACCGGTCGGCTGGCGCACTACAAGATCCCGCGCTACGTGCTGGTGGTCGAGGAGTTCCCGATGACGGTCACCGGCAAGATCCGCAAGGTGCAGATGCGCGAGGAGACCACCCGGCAGCTCGGCCTGGAGGGTGTCGGCCACGGCGCCGAGTCGCGCGCATAGGTTGGGTGCGTGACCAGCGACGCGACCCTCGACCAGCTCGCCACCGACTACTGGCAGCACCACCTGCACGCCCGCCCCACGAGCGCGCACCTGCTGGGGGAGTACGCCGACGTCGGCCGCTTCGAGGAGGCCTCGCGGGCCGCGGAGGACGCCGAGATCGCGACCGCGCGCGACTTCGCGAGTCGCGCCGAGGCGATCGACCCCGCGTCGCTGACCGAGGAGCAGCGCACCACCCGCGCGGTCCTGGTCGCCGACGCGCGCGCCCGGGCCGACCTCGCGGAGACCCGGCTCGCCGAGCTGTCGGCCGACCCGATCTTCGGGCTGCAGGTCTCGCTGGGGATCGTCGTGCCGATGCTCTCGCTGCCGACGGCGGAGGTGGCCGAGGCGATGGTCGGGAAGTACCAGGGCATCGGCCGCCACTTCGCCGAGCTGGCCGAGCGGGCCCGGGAGGGCGTGGCTGCCGGCCGCGTGCCCGCGGCCTTCGCGGTCGCCGACACCATCGCGCAGCTCGACGCGATCCTGCAGACGCCCGTGGCGGATGCCGCGCTGATGCGCACCGCGTCGCCGCCCGACGGCCTCGACGTCGACGGCTGGAAGGCCCGGCTGCGCGACGCCGTCGCCGACGAGGTGCGACCCGGCATCGCGGCGTACCGCGCGGTGCTGCGCGACGAGGTGCTCGGGCTCGCCCGCCCCGACGAGCGCGCCGGCCTGGCGCACCTGCCCGACGGGGAGGCGACGTACGCCGCGGCGCTGCGCTACTACACGACCACCGACAAGAGCGCCCAGGAGATCCACGAGATCGGCCTGGCGCAGGTCGACAAGCTCGCCGGGGAGTACCGCGCCCTCGGGCCGGAGGTCGTCGGCACCGACGACCTGCAGCAGATCTTCGACGCGATGCGCTCCGACCCCGCGCTGCACTACCAGCGCGGCGAGCAGCTGGTCGAGGACTCCGAGGTCGCCATGGCGCGGGCCTGGGAGGCGATGCCGGAGTGGTTCGAGGTGCTGCCCCAGGCGCCGTGCGCGGTGCGGTCGACGACCACGGGCGCGAAGGCCTTCTACTACCCGCCGGCACCCGACGGGAGCCGCGGCGGCACCTTCTTCGTCAACGTCGACGACGTGACCTCCTGGGGCACCTTCGAGCTGGAGGCGATGGCCTTCCACGAAGGCATCCCGGGCCACCACCTGCAGATCGCCATCGCCTCGGAGCTCGACGGCGTGCCCGCCTTCCGCAAGCACCTGCGCAACTCGGCGTACGCCGAGGGGTGGGGGCTCTACACCGAGCGGCTCGCCGACGAGATGGGGCTCTACTCCGGGCCGGTCGACCGGCTCGGCATGTACGCCGCCGACTCGATGCGCGCCTGCCGGCTCGTCGTCGACACCGGCGTGCACGCGCTCGGGTGGAGCCGCGAGCAGGCGGTGCGCTTCATGGTGGACAACTCGCCGCTCACCGAGGGCGTCGTCCGGCCCGAGATCGACCGCTACCTGGTCACCCCCGGCCAGGCCTGCTCCTACATGGTCGGCCGGCTGGAGATCCAGCGGATGCGGGCCGAGGCCGAGCAGCGCCAGGGCGCCGACTTCTCGGTCAAGGCCTTCCACAGCGCCGTGCTCGACTCCGGCGCGCTGCCGCTCGGCGTGCTCGACGAGGTGGTCCGCGCCCGGCTCGACTGAGCCGGACACGCCCGGTGCACACGCGCGCTGCGACATCCGTCGAGGAATCGGTCAGGCTCCGGCCATGACGAGTGGCCGGGTGCTGTCCTCCGCGGTGCGGGACTTCTACGACCGGGTGCTCGCCGACCCCACGCTGGCGCCGTACTTCGACGGCCTCGACCTGGCACGGCTGCAGCGGCACCAGACCGACTTCCTGCTGATCGTGCTGCAGCTGGGTCCCGAGCGCGACACCTCCGACGCCGAGCTGGGCCGTCGCCTCGCCCGTGCGCACACCGGCCTCAACATCTCGGGGCCCGAGTACGACCAGATCGTCGAGCACCTCGCGCAGGCGCTCGAGGCGACCGGCTTCGCCGAGGTCGAGCGACGCCAGGTGCTCACCCGCGTCGCCGCCCTCCGCGGCCACGTCGTCGGCGCCTGACTCCCGCCCGTCCGCCCGGGAGGCCGGCATCCCGGGCGGATCGGCGTGCCCCTGTGCGCCGACCCCTCTCGCAGGTGCGCACACGCGCCGGGTCAGCGGGGTGTGACGGTTGACACAGCAGCACTAAACCGGTTTAGGTGTGGTCATGGCCCGCCCCACGATCACCGACGTCGCCCGCGCCGCGGGCGTCTCGAAGGGGGCGGTGTCCTTCGCGCTCAACGACCGGCCCGGCATCTCCAGCGACACCCGGCGTCGCATCCTCGACGTGGCCGCCAGCATGGGGTGGACGCCGAGCGCCGGGGCCCGCGCGCTCTCGACGAGCCGCGCGCTCGCGGTCGGCCTGGTGCTGGCCCGGGCCCCCGAGGTGCTGCGCGCCGACGCCTTCTTCCCCTCCTTCATCGCCGGTCTCGAGACCGTGCTCTCCGAGCGTGGCCACGCGCTGCTGCTGCAGGTCGCCGAGCGCGACGACCACGCGGCGTACCGCCGGCTGGTCGCGGAGGGACGCGTCGACGGGGTGCTCGTCACCGACCTGCACGTCGACGACACCCGCCCCGCGCTGCTGGCCGAGCTCGACCTGCCCGCCGTGCTCGTGGGACCCGACCTCGGTGAGAGCTGGGGGCCGCGCCAGGTGGCCTGCGGGGCCGACGACGCGCCGGCCGTGCGCGAGACCGTGCAGCACCTGCTCGACCTCGGCCACACCCGGATCGCCCACGTGGCCGGTCCGCAGCAGCTGGTGCACGGCCGCTCGCGGCGCGCCGCCTGGGAGCAGGCACTGCGCGACGCCGGCGTCCCCGTCGGGCCGGTCGTCGAGGCCGACTTCTCCGCCGAGTCCGGCGCCCGCGCCACGGCCCAGCTGCTCGACCTCGCCGCGCCGCCCACCGCGATCGTCTACGCCAACGACCTGATGGCCACCGCCGGCCTCGGGGTGGCCCACGAGCGCGGTGTCGACGTGCCCACCCGGCTCTCGCTCACCGGCTTCGACGACACCGAGATCGCCGCCCACCTGCGTCCGGCGCTCACCACCGTGCGCACCGACGTCGTCGCCTGGGGGCGCGCCGCGGCCCGACGGCTGCTGCAGCTCGTCGACGGGGCTCCGAGCGAGGAGACCGGCGACACCGACGTCCCCGTCGCGCGCCTCGTCGTGCGCGCCTCCACCGCACCTGCACCGACCCGCACCCACCAAGGAGACCGCCCATGAACCGCCGCCTCGTGACCGGCACCGCCCTCGCCCTGACCCTGGGCCTCACCGCCGCCTGCGGCGGTGGGGGAGACGCCGAGGAGGCGCGCGGTGCCACCGGACCCATCAAGGTCTGGCTCTCCAACAACCCCGAGGAGATCGCCTGGGGCGAGCAGATGGTCGAGGCGTGGAACGAGGCGAACCCCGACCAGGAGGTCACCGCGCAGGAGATCCCCGCGGGCAAGACCTCCGAGGAGGTCATCGGCGCCGCCATCACCGCCGGCAACGCGCCGTGCCTGGTCTTCAACACCAGCCCCGCCGCCGTGCCGCAGTTCCAGAAGCAGGGCGGCCTGGTCGCGCTCGACGACTTCGAGGACGGCGCGGCGTACGTCGAGGAGCGCAGCGGCGACCTCGCCACGCAGTACCAGTCGCCGGACGGGAAGTACTACCAGATCCCGTGGAAGCAGAACCCCGTCATGATCTTCAACAACCAGGCGCTCTTCGAGAAGGCCGGCATCGACGCCGAGAACCCCCCGCTCGCGACCTACGACGAGTTCCTCGCGACCAGCAAGAAGCTCGTCGACGCGGGCGTCTCCAAGGCCGCGATCTACCCCGCGCCGACCAGCGAGTTCTTCCAGTCCTGGTTCGACTTCTACCCCCTCTACGCCGCGGAGTCCGGCGGCAGCCAGACCGTCGAGGACGGCACCGCCACCTTCGACGACGAGGCCGGCACGGCCGTGTGGGACTTCTGGGCGCAGCTGTACGCCGAGGGCCTGAGCCCCAAGGAGAAGTACGACGGCGACTCCTTCGCCGACGGCGTCGCCGCGATGTCGGTGGTCGGCCCGTGGGCGGTCAAGGTCTACGGCGAGAGCGTCGACTGGGGCGTGGTGCCGGTGCCGACGAGCCAGGGCACCCCGGCCGAGGAGACCTACACCTTCTCCGACGCCAAGAACGTGGCGCTCTACTCCGCGTGCGAGAACCAGGAGACCGCCTGGGAGGTGCTGAAGTTCGCCACCAGCGAGGAGCAGGACGGCCAGCTGCTCGAGCTGACCGGCCAGATGCCGATCCGCGACGACCTGACCGGCACCTACCC
>JBQGFI010000376.1:0-2903 GCA_052040065.1 Marmoricola sp. | reverse complement strand
GCCTGGGTCGTGGCCGCGATGTGCGCGTCGTTGAAGGAGGTGCGCAGGGACGAGCCGCGGTGGCCGCTGGTGCCGAAGACGACCTGCTGCTCGGGGTCCTCCGGGTCGGGCTCACCGGTGTAGTACGCCGTGACGAGCCGGGGCACGTCGACGAGGTCCTCGGGACGCGCCGGCGTGCCGGCGCGGGTCGCGGGCTCGGCCATCAGCGGACCTCCTGGTCCTTGGCCAGCACGGTGAGGCCGTCCTGCACCACGAAGCCGCGGGCGAGGTCGGCCTCCTGGTCGACGCCCACCTCGGCGCCGTCGGGGACGACGACGTTCTTGTCGAGGATGGCGTTCTTCACCACCGCCCCCTCCCCCACGCGGACGCCGTTGAGCAGCACCGAGCCCTCGACCCGGGCTCCCGAGCCGACCCGCACCGACGGCGAGAGCACCGACTCGCGCACCGAGCCCCCGGTGACCACGACACCCGGCGAGAGGATGGAGTTGAAGGTGCTCACCGGCGTCATGCCCTCGCCCTCGACCAGCTTGGCGGGCGGCTGCGGGCCGTAGGTCGTGTAGATCGGCCACTGCTGGTTGTAGAGGTTGAAGACCGGCAGGTGGGCGACGAGGTCCATGTGGGCGGCGTAGTAGGAGCCCATGGTGCCGACGTCGCGCCAGTAGCCGCGGTCGCGGTCGTTGGACCCGGGCACCTCGTTGTCCTTGTAGTCGTAGACGGCCGCCTCGCCACGCTCCACGAAGGCGGGCACGATGTCGCCGCCCATGTCGTGCTTGGTGTCGGCGTCGGCGTCGCGGGTCACGGCGTCGCGCAGCGCGTCGGCGTCGAAGACGTAGTTGCCCATCGAGGCGAGCACCTCGTCGGGGCTGTCGGGCAGCCCGACCGGGTCGGTGGGCTTCTCCAGGAAGGCGCGGATCCGGCCCCTGCTCGTCGGGTCGACGTCGATCACGCCGAACTGGTCGGCGATCGAGCGCGGCTGGCGGATCGCCGCGACCGTCGCGGCGGCGCCGGACTCGACGTGCGCCGCGACCATCTGGCTGAAGTCCATGCGGTAGACGTGGTCGGCGCCCACCACCACGACGATGTCGGGCTTCTCGTCGTTGAGCAGGTTGAGCGACTGGTAGATCGCGTCGGCGCTGCCGAGGTACCACCGCTTGCCCACCCGCTGCTGCGCCGGCACGGGCGTGACGTAGTTGCCCAGCAGCGTCGACATCCGCCAGGTGGTCGTGATGTGGCGGTCGAGGCTGTGCGACTTGTACTGCGTCAGCACCACGACCTGCAGGAAGCCGGAGTTGACCACGTTGGAGAGCGCGAAGTCGACGAGGCGGTAGATCCCCCCGAAGGGGACTGCTGGCTTGGCGCGGTCGGCCGTGAGCGGCATCAGCCGCTTGCCCTCGCCTCCGGCGAGCACGATCGCGAGCACCTTCAGGCGGCCGAGCCGCTGGGGCATGACGCTCATGGCACGACCCTAGGGGTGACGGGGGTCACCGCGCGAGCGGTCCTCGCGGGGGTCGCACCGGAGCGACTACGTTGCGGGCATGCGGATCGACGTGCTGTCCAGGGAGTACCCGCCGGAGGTCTACGGCGGCGCCGGCGTCCACGTCGCGGAGCTGGTGCGCGCGCTGCGGGCCGTCGACGGCGTCGACGCACGGGTGCACTGCTTCGGCGCCCCGCGCTCCGAGGCCGGCACCACTGCGTACGCCGACCCGGCCGGCCTGGCCGGCGCCAACGCCGCCGTGCGCACCCTGGGGGTCGACCTCGAGATGGTCGGCGGCTGCGAGGGCGCCTCGCTCGTGCACAGCCACACCTGGTACGCCAACATGGCCGGCCACCTCGCCAAGCTGCTGCACGGCGTGCCGCACGTCGTCTCCGCCCACAGCCTGGAGCCGATGCGGCCCTGGAAGGCCGAGCAGCTCGGGGGCGGGTACGCCGTGTCGAGCTGGGTCGAGCGCACGGCGTACGAGGCGGCCGACGGCATCGTCGCGGTGAGCGCGGCGATGCGCGACGACGTGCTGCGCAGCTATCCCGCGGTCGACCCGGCCCGGGTGCACGTGGTGCACAACGGCATCGACACCGACGACTGGCAGCCGGCCGCCGACCCGGCGCGCGTGCGCGAGCTCGGCGTCGACCCCGACCGCCCGAGCGTGATCTTCGTGGGTCGCATCACCCGCCAGAAGGGGCTGCCGCTCTTCCTGCGGGCCGCGGCCGAGCTGCCCCCCGAGGTGCAGCTGGTGCTCTGCGCCGGGGCGCCCGACACCGAGGAGATCATGGCGGAGGTGCGCGCCCTCGTCGACGGGCTCGCTGCCACCCGCGACGGCGTGGTGTGGATCGACGAGATGCTCCCCCGCGCCGACGTCGTCGCCCTGCTGACCGCGGCCACGGTCTTCGCCTGCCCGTCGGTCTACGAGCCGCTCGGCATCGTCAACCTCGAGGCCATGGCCTGCGAGACGGCGGTCGTCGCCACCGCCACGGGAGGGATCCCGGAGGTCGTGGTCGACGGCGAGACGGGCTGGCTGGTGCCGATCGAGCAGGTCGACGACGGCACGGGCACCCCGGTCGACCCGGAGCGCTACGTCGCCGACCTCGGCGCGGCGCTCGTCGACGCCGTCAGCGACCCGACGCGGGCGGCGGCGTACGGCGTGGCCGGCCGGCAGCGCGCCCAGCAGCACTTCAGCTGGCCCGCGATCGCCGAGCGGACGCTGGAGATCTACCGCTCGCTCGTCTGACCCGGCGCCGCCGCGAGCTCCTCGAGCACCGCGCGGAAGGTCGCGTAGCGCTCCTCCCCCACCTCGGCCGCCCACCCCTCCGCGCTCGCGGCGATGCGGCGGCGCACCGAGGCGTAGAGCCGGCCACCCTTGGCCGTGCGGCGCACCAGGCGGACGCGCGCGTCGCCGGGTGCCGGGGCG
>JBQGFI010000375.1:0-4710 GCA_052040065.1 Marmoricola sp. | reverse complement strand
GGCCTGGCCGCGCTCCTCGAGGGCGCCACCGCCGTCCACCACTGCGTGCACGCCTCGCGCTACGCGGCGGCGACCTGGTGCCGCGAGCTCCCCGCGACCGAGCAGGTGGTGATGGACGCTGCCGTGGACGCCGGTGCCGTGGTGGTCTTCCCCGAGAGCCTGTACGCGTACGGCGTCGTCGACGGCCCGATCACCGAGCTGTCGCCCCGTGAAGCAGTCTCGGGCAAGCCGGGGGTGCGTGCGGAGCTGCTGCGGGCCCGCGAGGACCACCGGGCCCGGACGGTGAGCATCGTCTCCTCCGACTTCCTGGGTCCGCACGTGCGAACGGCGCACGCCGGCGAGCGGCTGGTGCCCCGCGTCCTGGCCGGCCGCACCGTCCGGGTGCTGGGCAGCCGCGACCAGCCGCACTCCTTCACCTACGTCGGCGACCTCGCTGCGGCGATGGTGCGGGCGTCGCGCGAGAGCTCGCTGTGGGACTCGGTGCTGCACGCGCCGACCGGGCCGCCGGTGACGCAGCGCGAGCTCGTCGGGGCGGTCGCGCGGGCGGCGGGGGTGCGACCGCCCCGCGTCGGGGTGCTGCCGCTGCCCGCGCTGCGCGTGCTCGGCGTCGTCAGCCGCGACGTGCGCGAGCTCGTGGAGCTCGGCTACCAGTTCGACCGGCCGTTCGTGATGTCCTCGGAGGCCAGCCAGGTGCGCCTGGGGCTCACGCCCACCCCGCTGGACGAGGCGCTGGCGGCCACCGTCGCCTGGTGGCGCGCGCCGTGACCGGTCAGGCCTCGGGGTCGGCGGGGTGGATCGCCAGCCGGGAGCGCGAGCGCAGGTGCTCCTCGCAGGCGAGCGCGAGCGCGTCGTACGCCGGCGCGCCCATCAGCTCGACCAGCTCGCGCGCGTTGGCGAGGTAGACGGGCTCGGCGCCGACGTGGGCCTCGGTGTTGCCGGTGCAGTACCAGTCGAGGTCGTGGCCGCCGGGCCCCCAGCCGCGGCGGTCGTACTCGCCGATCGAGACCTCGAGGTAGCTGCTGCCGTCGGGGCGCTCGACGTCGCGGTAGCTGCGCCGCAGCGGCAGCTGCCAGCACACGTCGGGCTTGGTCTCGATGAAGTGGATGTCGCGCTCGAGCGCCAGCGAGTGCAGGGCGCAGCCGTAGCCGGCGGAGGACCCGAGCGGGTTGTGGAAGATGCAGGCGCCGTCGACCACCCGGGTCTTGCGGGCGCCCTCCTCGTCGGTCTCGACCCAGCCCTTGCGGCGCAGCCGCCCCTGGCCGTCGAGCGCCTCCCCTCGGTGGTGCCAGCCCTCGTCGTCGAGCTGCTCGACCCAGCGCGCCACACGCTTCTCGTCGGCCTTGTCGCTGAAGTGGGCGCCGAGCGTGCAGCAGCCGGCCTCGGGCGCCGAGGCGTAGATGCCGGGGCAGCCCTGGCCGAAGATGCAGCTCCACCGCGAGGTGAGCCAGGTCAGGTCGCACCGGAAGACCTGGTCGGCGTCCGCGGGGTCGGGGAGCTCCAGCCAGGCGCGGGGGAAGTCCAGGTCGACCTCGGGCACGTCGGCCAGCGTACGGGGGGCCAGTAGTCTCACGGCATGCGCCTGGGCGTCCTGGACATCGGCTCCAACACCGGCCACCTCCTGGTGGTCGACGCCTACCGGGGCGCCGCGCCGCTGCCGGCCTCCTCGGTCAAGGAGCCGCTGCGGCTGGCCGAGCACCTCGACGACGACGGGGCGGTGACGGAGGAGGGCGTGACCGCGCTGACCGAGTTCGTCGCCCGGGCGCTGCGACTCGCCGAGGACAAGGGCTGCGAGCAGGTCTACTCCTTCGCCACCTCGGCGGTGCGCGAGGCCGCCAACGGCGAGGAGGTGCTCGCCCACGTCGAGAAGGCCACCGGTGTCGAGATCGCGGTGCTGCCCGGCGAGGACGAGGCGCGGCTGACCTTCCTCGCCGTGCGCCGCTGGTTCGGCTGGTCGTCGGGGCGGCTGGCGGTCTTCGACATCGGGGGTGGCTCGCTCGAGGTCGCGGCCGGCGACGACGAGGCGCCCACGGTGGCGTGGAGCGTGCCGCTCGGGGCCGGTCGCCTGGCCCGGCAGCACTTCGCCGGGGGCCCGCCGGCCGGCAAGAAGCTGAAGTCGCTGCGCGCCGAGCTGCGCACCGTGGTCGCCCGCGACGCCGGCTCGGTGCTGCGTGGCGGCAGCCCCGACCACGCCGTGGCGACGTCGAAGACCTTCCGCAGCCTGGCCCGCATCTGCGGTGCGGCGCCCTCCAGTGACGGACAGTTCGTGCGGCGCGTGCTGCCGGCGGCCGAGCTGGCGCAGTGGACGCCGAAGCTGCTCGAGATGAAGAACGACGAGATCGCCGACCTCCCCGGCGTCTCCAGCGGACGGGCCCACCAGGTGGTGGCCGGCGCCATGGTGGCCGAGGCCGTGATGGACGTCTTCGACCTGGCTGAGCTCGAGATCTGCCCCTGGGCGCTGCGCGAGGGCGTCATCCTCGACCGGCTCGACAGCCTCAGTGCGCGCCGGTAGGCCTGGCCGCGCTCGATGACCGTGCCGACGTCCCTGCCCCTCTTCGGCCTCTCGACCGCCTCGGTCTACCCCGAGCCGACCGCCCAGGCCTTCGACTACGCCGAGCGGCTCGGCTACGACGCGGTGGAGGTGATGGTCGGCATCGACGTGGTCAGCCAGAGCACCGACCGGCTGCGCTCGCTGCGCGACCACCACGGGGTGCCCGTCTGCGCGGTCCACGCGCCGTGCCTGCTGATCACCCAGCGGGTGTGGGGCACCGAGCCCTGGGCCAAGCTCGAGCGCAGCGCCCAGATGGCCCGCGACCTCGACGCCGACGTGGTGGTGGTGCACCCGCCCTTCCGCTGGCAGCGCGAGTACGCCGCGGGCTTCGTCGAGGGCATCGCCGACCTGGAGCGACGCACCGGCATCGCCTTCGCGGTGGAGAACATGTACCCGTGGCGGGCGACCTCGCGGCGCGGCATGGTCGTCTACCAGCCGGGCTGGGACCCCTCGGAGGAGAGCTACGCCAACACCTGCGTCGACCTCTCGCACGCCGCCACCGCGCAGTCCGACCCCGTGGCCATGGCCGAGCGGCTCGGCCCGCGACTGCGTCACGTGCACATGACCGACGGCAGCGGCTCGGCCAAGGACGAGCACCTGGTCCCCGGGCACGGCGCCATGCCGTGCGGGCCCTTCCTGGAGCGGCTGGCCGAGCGCGGCTTCAGCGGCCACGTCGTCGCGGAGATCAACACCCGCAAGGCGGGCGACCCCGAGGCGCGCGAGCGCGACCTGCTCGAGTCGCTGGCCTTCTCGAGGCTGCACTTCGCCGCGCCCGGCACGGGCCCGGAGGTGCGGTCCGGCCCCGGGCCGGGTCGGCCGTGACGGCGACGACGCGAGGACGGCGTCCGGGCGGTCCCGACACCCGGGCGCAGATCCTGGCGGCGGCCCGCGAGCTCTTCGCCGAGCGTGGCTTCGCCCGCACCTCGGTGCGGGCCGTCGCCGCGCAGGCGGGCGTCGACCCGTCGCTGGTGCACCACTACTTCGGGAGCAAGGACGACCTGCTGCTCGCCTCGCTCGAGATGCCCGTCGACCCGCGCGAGCTGATGGTGCCGGTCGTGGCCGCCGGGGCCGACGTCGCGGGGGAGGGCCTGCTGCGCGCCTTCCTCGGCGCCTGGGACGACCCCGCCCTCCAGCCGGTGCTGCTCGGTGCCCTTCGCCGCCTGCTCGAGCCCGGGGGCGAGTCGCTGCTCACCGAGGGCTTCGTGCCCGGGGTGCTGCTGCCGCTGGGGAGGGCGCTCGGGATCGACCGCCCCGAGCTGCGGATGCCCCTGCTCGCCAGCCAGGTGCTCGGGCTGATCCTGTCCCGCTACGTGCTCCGGCTCGAGCCGGTCTGCTCGCTGCCCGCCGACGCCGTGGTGGCGGCGTACGCCCCGACGCTGCAGCGCTACCTCACCGGCGACGTCGGCGACGCCGTCCCCTGAGGCCCGAGGGCCTTGACAGGAGGGTCGGCGCGGGCGCCTAATTCATCACATGATGAAAAACGCGGTGGTGGCGCGCGGGCTGTGCGTCACGCGGGGCGGCAGCCCCGTGCTCCGCGACCTCGACTTCGAGGTCGCCGCCGGGTCGGTCACCGGGCTGCTCGGCCCTTCCGGCTGCGGCAAGACCACGCTGATGCGGGCGGTCATCGGCACCCAGCGGATCACCGGCGGCGCCGTGGAGGTGCTCGGCGAGCCGGCGGCGGCGCCGGCGCTGCGGCACCGGGTCGGCTACGTGTCGCAGGCCCCCAGCGTCTACGACGACCTCACCGCGCGGGAGAACCTGCGCTTCTTCGCCCGGGTGCTCGGGGTCCCGCGCGAGCGGGTCGACGCGTGCGTCGCGACCGTGGCGCTGGACGACCACGCCGACCGCGTCGTCGCCCGGCTCTCCGGCGGGCAGCGCTCCCGGGTCTCCCTCGCCGTCGCGCTGCTGGGCGAGCCCGACCTGCTGGTGCTCGACGAGCCCACCGTCGGCCTCGACCCCGTGCTCCGCGTCGAGCTCTGGGGCACCTTCCACCGCCTCGCCGAGGAGGGTGCCGCGGTGCTGGTCTCCAGCCACGTGATGGACGAGGCCGCCCGCTGCGACCGGCTGCTGCTGATGCGCGAGGGCAGGCTCCTGGCCGACGACGCCCCCGGGGAGCTGCTGCGGCGCACCGGTGCGGCCGACGTCGAGCACGCCTTCCTCTC
>JBQGFI010000374.1:0-1626 GCA_052040065.1 Marmoricola sp. | reverse complement strand
CCTAGTCAGCGTCGTCGGCGACGAGTCTGGTGCGCACCTCCGCGTACGCCCGCGCGATGACCATGGGCGCCGCGAATTCGATGCGGTTGGCCAGGCAGCGGACCCGGTCCGCCGGCACGTCGTAGGCACCCAGCCAGCCCTCCCGCCCCTCGGCCAGGTAGTCGAGGTAGCGCACGTTGTTGACGTGGCCGAGGGCGTCCATGTCGCCGAAGCGTCGCTCGACGTCGACCGCGAGGTCGTTGGCGTCGAAGGGAGCAGGCTGGGCGAAGCTCATGCGCCGATGGTCGCAGGTCTAGGCTGGCGGCCGACTACCGACCGGTAGTACGCCGCCGACCCGAGGAGTCCCCCCATGCCCGAGGCCGTCATCGTCTCCACCGCCCGCACCCCGATCGGTCGTGCCGGCAAGGGATCGCTGAAGGACTTCCGGCCCGACGACCTCACGGCGCTCGCCGTGCGCGCGGCGCTCGACAAGATCCCCGCGCTCGACCCCACCACGATCGACGACCTGCTCCTGGGCTGCGGCCTGCCCGGCGGGGAGTCCGGCTTCAACATGGGCCGGGTCGTCGCGACGCTGCTCGGTCTCGACACCGTGCCGGGCGCGACCGTCACCCGCTACTGCTCCTCCTCGGTGCAGACCACCCGCATGGCCTTCCACGCGATCAAGGCCGGCGAGGCCGACGTGGTGATCTCCGCGGGCGTCGAGACGGTCTCCCGCTTCGCCAAGGGCACCTCCGACCACATCCCCGACACCGTCAACCACGCCTTCGACGACGCCCAGTCGCGCACCGCGGAGCAGGCGCAGGGCGGCTCGGTGTGGCACGACCCCCGTGACGACGGTCAGCTCCCCGACGTCTACATCGCCATGGGCCAGACGGCGGAGAACCTCGCCTCGCTGCGCGGGCTCTCGCGCCAGGAGCTCGACGAGTTCGGCGTCCGCAGCCAGAACCTCGCCGAGAAGGCGATCGCGGCCGGCTTCTGGGAGCGCGAGATCACGCCGGTGACCACGCCCGACGGCACCCTGGTCACCGCCGACGACGGGCCCCGCGCGGGTGTCACCTACGAGTCCGTCGCGGGCCTGAAGCCGGTCTTCCGCCCCGACGGCGTGGTCACCGCCGGCAACTGCTGCGCCCTCAACGACGGCGCTGCGGCCGTGGTCGTCATGAGCGACACCAAGGCCGCCGAGCTCGGCCTCACGCCGCTCGCCCGGGTGGTCTCCACCGGCGTCAGCGGTCTCTCGCCCGAGATCATGGGCCTGGGCCCGGTCGAGGCGAGCAAGCGCGCGCTGGCGCTCGCGGGCATGAGCATCGGCGACATCGACCTCGTCGAGATCAACGAGGCCTTCGCCGCGCAGGTCGTGCCGTCGTACCAGGACCTCGGCATCGACCTCGACCGGCTCAACGTCAACGGCGGCGCCATCGCCGTGGGGCACCCCTTCGGCATGACCGGCGCCCGGCTGCAGAACACGATGCTCAACTCGCTGGACTGGCACGACAAGTCCACCGGGCTGATCACGTTGTGCGGGGGGGGCGGCCGGGGCTGGGCGCTGGTGGTGGCGCGCCTCGCCGGACCGCCGCCGCACGACTGGTCTCGCGGGAGGTGGAGCGGGGGGTCAGCCCTGCTGCTGCA
>JBQGFI010000373.1:0-7142 GCA_052040065.1 Marmoricola sp. | reverse complement strand
CGTCGCGGGCGGCCTCTTCGCCGGGCAGGAGACGATCCTCGGCATCACGGGCTGGCGGTGGGTCTTCCTGGTCAACGTGCCGATCGGCCTCGCGGCGCTGGTCGTGGTGATGCGCAACCTGCGGCTGCACCACGTGCGGCGGGAGGCCCGCATCGACTGGTTCGGTGCGGCGTTCCTCGCGATGGGCGTGGTGCCGCTGCTGCTGGTGGCCGAGCAGGGGCGCGACTGGGGCTGGGCCTCGCCGCAGGCGCTCACGGCGTACGCCGTCGGGCTGCTGGGCACGGTCGGCTTCCTGCTCGCCGAGCGCCGGATGGGTGACGACGCCCTGATCCCGCTGCGGATCTTCCGGCTGCGGGCCGCGGCGGTGGTGATCGCGGGTGGCTTCGTGGTCGGCGCCTCGATGTTCGGCGCGATCACGGTGCTGCCGCAGTACATGCAGATCGTGCACGGGGCCTCGCCGACCCAGGCCGGCCTGATGATGGTGCCGATGGTCGGCGGCATGATGGCCGCGGGCATCCTCACCGGCCAGGTCACCTCGCGCACCGGCCAGATCCGGCTCTTCCCGATCATCGGCTCGGGCATGGGCGCGGTCGCGATGTTCGCGCTGTCCTTCGTCTCCGCCGACACCAGCCTGGTCTGGATGATGACGGGGATGGTCTTCCTCGGCCTCGGGCTCGGGCAGTGCATGCAGCCGCTGACGATCATCGCCCAGAACGCGGTGCCGCCGTCCGAGATCGGCGTCGCCACCAGCGCCTCCACCTTCTTCCGCCAGCTCGGCGGCACGCTCGGCGTCGCCGTCTTCCTCTCGATCCTCTTCGGCCGCCTCGGCGACAACATCGACCGCGCCTTCCGCGACGAGGCCGGCACCCTGCGTGCCGCCGCGGCGGCGGGTGAGATCCCCCGCACCGCCGCCGACCGCGAGGTGCTCGCCGGCCTCGCCGACCCGTCGTCGGCAGGAGGCGTCTTCACCTCCGTGCAGGACGACTCCTCGGTGATCGGCCGGATGAGCGACGTGGTCGCCCACCCCTTCCAGGTCGGCTTCGCCGAGTCGATGAGCGCGGTCCTGCTGGCCGCCTCCCTCACCCTGCTCGTGGCCTTCGCCATCCTCACCCTGCTCCCCCAGGTCACGCTGCGCACCTCCTCCGCCTCCGCGGAGGCCCGTGCCGAGCAGCAGGCGCTCGGGGACTGACGGATACCGTGCAGTCATGAGCGACGTGGCGGGTGCGGAGTACGAGGCGGTCATCGACCTGCGCGAGGGCGGTGCGTGGCAGCACGCGAAGGACCTCGCCGTCGGCATCGTGAGCGCGGCCCTGGGCGACCCGACCGCGTCGGAGGGCGACGTCGTCGTACGCCGCCGCGACGACCAGACCGAGCTCTTCCGCCTCGAGGACTTCGACGAGGAGGAGGCCTCCCAGCTGCTGCGCGAGGTCCGCGAGGACCTCGACTCGCTCAGCCTGGAGGAGTTCCGGGCCCGCTGGGAGCCGGCCCAGGAGTCCGACTAGCGGTCGCCCGCCCGGGCGATCCCGCGGCGGTGGCAGCCCACGAGGTGGGTGTCGACCAGGCCGGTGGCCTCCATCAGCGCGTGCATCGTGGTGGGGCCGACGAAGCCGAAGCCGCGCGCACGCAGGGCCTTCGACAGGGCCGCCGAGCCGGCCGAGACCGTGGGCACCTCCGCCGGCGTCCGCGGGTGCGGGTCCTCCGCCGGCGCGAAGGACGAGATCAGCGCGACCAGCCCCTGCTCCTCGCGCAGCGCGACCGTGGCGCGGGCGTTGCGGAGCGTCGCCTCGATCTTGCCGCGGTGCCGGATGATGCCGGCGTCCTCCAGCAGGCGGTCGACGTCGCCCGGCCCCATCGCGGCCACGGCGTCGACGTCGAAGTCGTGGAAGACCTCCCGGAAGCGCGGCCGCTTGCGCAGCACCGTGGCCCAGGAGAGCCCGGCCTGGAAGCCCTCGAGGCACAGCCGCTCGAAGAGCCCGCGCTCGTCGGCGACGGGCACGCCCCACTCGGTGTCGTGGTAGTCGCGCATCATCCCCGGGTCCCCGGCCCACGGGCAGCGGCGGACGCCGTCGTCGCCCACCAGCGAGCCGTCGGGGCCATCGGGGCCGTCGGGGCCGTCGGGGCCGTCGGGGCTCATGCCAGCGCGCGGCTCATCGCCGCGAGGTGGGCCGGCGTGGAGCCGCAGCAGCCCCCGACGAGGTCGACGCCGAGGTCGCGCAGCGCGACCGCGTGACGCGCGAGGTCGTCGGGCGACGCGTCGTACTCGAAGCGGTCGCCGACCAGCTGCGGCAGCCCGGCGTTGCTCTGCGCCACCACGAGCAGCCCCTCCGGGCGGGCGGCGACGAGCTCGGCGGCGATCTGCTCCATCTCGCCGGGCCCACGACCGCCGGTGGCGCCGACGGCGTCGACCCCCAGCCCGGCCGCCGCGGCGACGGCCGCCGCGGGCGCGACGCCCCTCATGGTGCGCAGGTTGGTGTCGAAGCTCATCGTGACGACCACGGGCAGCCCCGGCGCCACCTCGCGGGCGGCCGCCACCGCGGCCTCGACCTCGCCGAGGTCGCTCATCGTCTCGACCAGCACCAGGTCGACGCCCCCCGCCACGAGCCCGCGCAGCTGCTCGGCGAAGCACTCCTGCGCCTGCGCCGGGCTCATCGTGCCGAGCGGCTCCAGCAGCTCGCCGGGGGGGCCGAGGTCGCCGGCGACGAGGGCGCCGTGCTCGTCGGCCACCTCGCGCGCGAGCCGGGCGGCGGCGGCGTTGACCTCCTCGACCCGGTCGCCGAGCCCGTGCAGCTCCAGCCGCGGCCGGGTGCCGCCGAAGGTGTTGGTGGTGAGCACGCGCGCGCCGGCCTCGGCGTAGGCCCGGTGCGCCTCGCGGACGGCGTCGGGGCGCTCGAGGTTCCACAGCTCGCCGGGGGCGCCGTCCTCGAGGCCGCGCTCCTGCAGCAGCGTGCCCATGCCGCCGTCGAGCAGCACCGTGCCCTCGGCGGCGAGGTCGGCCAGGGGACGGGATCGGGCGGTCACGGCGCGAGCGTACGCCGCGTGGTCACGGCCCCCGGGGGACCATCCGCGTGGTCGGCAGCGGCGGCGCGTGGAGCGCCTCCCGCGGGTCGTCGGCCGGCAGCTCGAAGCGGGTGCGGTCGCCCTCGTCGAGCCGGGCCTCCCACTGCGCGCGGTAGCGCACCACCTCGTCGTGGCTGCGGCCCACGAAGTTCCACCACATCACGATGCGCTCACCGAAGGGCGGCCCGCCGAGCAGCAGCAGCCGGGTGTCCTCCTCGACCTCGAGCACGAGCGCCTCCGCGCCGGGCTCCTGGAAGCCGAGCTCGTGCGCGGCCAGCGGTTTGCCGTCGACGCGCACCGCCCCGGAGTCGACCAGCACCCCGAGCTCGTAGGTCGCGTCGACCGGCACCCGCAGCGTCGTCCCGGCGCGCAGGACCAGCTCGGCCCCGAGGAGCGGCGAGTGCGTCAGCACGGTCGACTCGGAGCCCAGCAGCGAGCCGAGGAAGACCCGCGCCTCCCACCCGTCGCCCCGCACCGGCTCGGGCACGTGGTGCTCGAAGGACGGCTCGACCTGCCGGTCGGCGTCGGGCAGCGCCAGCCAGAGCTGGGCGCCGTGCAGGACGCGGGTCGACGGCGTGGAGTACTCGCTGTGGGAGATGCCGCGTCCGGCGGTCATCAGGTTCATCTCGCCCGGGCGCACCACGGCGTGGTGGCCGGCGGAGTCACGGTGCTCGATCTCGCCGGTGAAGAGCCAGCTGACCGTGGCGAGGCCGGTGTGCGGGTGCGGGGGCACGACCATGCCGTCGGCGCCCGCGGCGTCGACGTCGTCGGGCCCGTAGTGGTCGAGGAAGCACCAGGCGCCGATCAGCGAGCGCTGCCGCTGCGGCAGCGTGCGTCGCACGGTCATCGCCCGGAGGCCGCCGAGGGGCACGTCGCGCGGGGTCAGGACCTCCATGGTTCCAGGATAGGAGGTCGGGCGGAAAGGGGCTCGTAGTTGGATGGGCGCATGAGCACGCTCTCCCACGGCTCCTGGCCCTCCCCCGTCGCCGCGCGCGACCGCGTCGCCGGCGCGGGGGTGCCGGCCTCCCCCACCTCCGACGCCGGCGCCGTGCACTGGCTGGAGTCGCGGCCCGAGACCGGCGCCCGGGTGATCCTGTGCCGGCGCGGGCCCGACGGCGTGGTCACCGACCTGTCGCCGGAGTGGATGTCGGTGCGCTCGCGGGTGCACGAGTACGGCGGGGGCGCGTACGCCGCGCGCGACGGCGTCGTCCTGGCCGTCGACTTCGAGACCCAGCGGCTGTGGCGCCTCGACGGCGAGCCGGTGGCACTGACGCCGCGGACCCCCGACGCGGCGCTGCGCTGGTCGGCCATGGAGGTCGACGTCCGCCGCGGCGTCGTCTACGCCGTGCGCGAGGACCACACCGACCCCGACGTCGAGCCGGTCAACGAGCTGGTGCGGCTGCCGCTGGCGGACGGCGAGGCCCAGGTCGTGGTGCCCGGCCGTCGCCGGTCGCTCCCCCGCCCCGACGCCGACGACGCGGGCGACCCGTCGCTGCCCGACTTCGTGGCCGACCCGGCGCTCTCCCCCGACGGCGCCCACCTCGCGTGGGTGCAGTGGTCGCACCCGGGCATGCCCTGGGACGCCGGGGAGGTCTGGCTCGGCCGGCTGACCCCCGAGGGCGACGTGGCCGAGTCGTGGCGGGTCGCCGGCGGCGCGCTCGGGGCCTCGGCCTCCGAGCCGGTCTGGCTCGACAGCAGGCGCCTGGCCTTCCTCTCCGACCCCGACGGCGTCGCCGTGCCCCACGTCGTCGAGGCCGAGCCGGTCTCGACGCCGGTGGCCTGGGCCCCCGCGACCGACGAGCACGGGCTCCCCGGCTGGCAGCTGCGCACCCGCACCCTCGCGGCGCTGCCCGGCGGCCGCGTCGCGGCGGTGCGCGTCGTCGAGGGGCGCGAGCGCATCACCGTCTACGACGGCACCGACGCCACCGACGGCACCGACCTGCCCCACACGGTGACGGCGGTCAGTGGCCTCGCCCCGCACGGCGACGGCCTGGTCGCGGAGGTCGGCCACGTCACCGAGGGCTGGACCACCGTGGCCGTCGACCCGGCGCACGGCTCCGAGGTCGTCGCCCGGCGCGGCACCGTGCCCGACGCGGCGTACGTCGCGGAGGCCGAGGCGGTCTCCTGGCCCGGCCACGCCGGGGACACGGCGTACGGCTTCCTGCACCGGCCGACCCACCCCGAGGTCACCGCGCCGGAGGGCGAGCTGCCACCGCTGCTGGTGATGGCGCACGGCGGCCCGACCTCGGCCACCAACACCGTCCCGAGCGCGCGGATCTCCTACTACACCTCGCGCGGCATCGCGGTGCTCGACGTCAACTACGGCGGCTCCACCGGCTACGGCCGCGCCTACCGGGAGCGGCTGCGCGACGGGTGGGGCGTCGTCGACATCGAGGACGTCGTGCGCGGCGCGCAGCACCTCGCCGACGCCGGTGTCGTCGACGGAGCCCGGATGGGCGTCATCGGCGGCTCGGCCGGCGGCTACGTGGTGCTCGCGTCGCTGGCCTTCCACGACGTCTTCAGCGCCGGCATCAGCTACTTCGGCGTGGCCGACCCCTCGCTGCTCGCGCAGGAGACGCACAAGATGGAGTCGCGCTACCTCGACGGCCTGATCGGCCCGTGGCCGGCCGCGCGGGCGACGTACGACGCCCGCTCACCGCTGCACCACGTCGACGGCATCGAGGCCCCGCTGCTGCTGCTGCAGGGCCTCGAGGACCGGGTGGTGCCGCCCTCGCAGACCACGGCCATCGCCGACGCGCTGCGCGCCCGCGGCCGGGAGGTCGAGGTCGTCGAGCTGGAGGGCGAGGGCCACGGCTTCCGCAAGCCGGAGAACATCGTGCGCACCGCCGAGCTGGAGCTGGAGTTCCTCGGCCGGTGCTGGGGCTTCACCCCGCAGCCCTGACCCGCGGGGAGGTCAGCGACCGCGGCTGAAGTCGGAGGCGCTGTGGGCGCGACCGGAGCCCTGGGGGCGGGACTGGCCCCGCGCCTGGCTGCCACCGCGACGACCGCGCGAGCCGCCGGACTTGGGGGCGGCACCGCCCTGGCCGCCCTGGCCGCCCTGGCTGCCGCCCTGGCCACCGGGCCGGCGACGACGCCGGCCACCGCCCGAGCCACCGGAGCCGCCCGAGCCGCCCGAGCCGCCGTTGCGGCCACCGCCACCGCGACGGCCCTCGGCCGCGGGCGTCGCGAGCTGCAGACCGCCCTCGACCAGCGACCGCTCACCGGGGGCGAGCTGGTGCAGCATCGGGTGACCGGCGCCCGAGACCTTGGTGGTCGTCGGGTTGATGCCGGCCGCGCGGGTCAGCTGTCGGACGTCGCGCACCTGCTGGTCCGTCATCAAGGTGACGACGGTGCCCGCGGCGCCGGCACGTGCCGTGCGCCCCGAGCGGTGCAGGTAGGCCTTGTGCTCGGCCGGCGGGTCGGCGTGCACGACGAGCGCGACGTCGTCGACGTGGATGCCGCGCGCCGCGACGTCGGTGGCGACCAGCGTCGTGGCGCGTCCCTCGCGGAAGGCGTCCATGTTGCGGGTGCGGGCGTTCTGGCCCAGGTTGCCGTGCAGGTCGACGGTGGGCACGCCCGCGGAGTTCAGCCGGCGCGCGAGGTTCTTGGCGCCGTGCTTGGTGCGGGTGAAGACGACCGTGCGGCCCGGCGCGCTGGCCAGGTCGATGAGGACGTCGAGGCGCTGGGCGTGCGAGACGTGCAGCACGTGGTGGTCCATGGCGCTGACCGGCGACTGCGCCGAGTCGGCCTGGTGCACGGCCGGGTCGGTGAGGAAGCGCTTGACGAGCACGTCGACGCCGGAGTCGAGCGTGGCGGAGAACAGCATCCGCTGGCCGCGCTGCGGGGTCTGGTCGAGCAGGCGGCGCACCGCGGGCAGGAAGCCGAGGTCGGCCATGTGGTCGGCCTCGTCGAGCACGCTGATCTCGACCTGCGACAGGGACACGTGGCCCTGCTGGATCAGGTCCTCGAGCCGGCCGGGGCAGGCGACGACGACGTCGACGCCCTTGGACAGCGCGCGGACCTGGGGGACCTGACCGACGCCGCCGAAGACGGTGCGGCTGACGAGGCCCCGCGCCGCAGCGAGC
>JBQGFI010000372.1:0-8193 GCA_052040065.1 Marmoricola sp. | reverse complement strand
GTGGTCCAGGACCTCCTCGACGGACGGGTCTTCACCTTCGACCTCTCGCAGACGTTCTCGACCGCGGCGCTCGCCCTCGTCGCCGTCCCCGCGCTGATGGTGGTGCTCTCGGCGACGCTGCCGGCCCGCGCCAACCGCGCCGCCAACCTCGTCGTGGCCGCGCTCTACGTCCCCGTCACCGCCTTCAACCTCGCGGGCGAGTCGTGGCTGTGGTTCTACGGTCTCGGCGTCACGCTGGAGCTGGCGCTGCTGGCCCTCGTGCTGCGGCACGCCTGGACCTGGCCGACGGCGACGTCGACGTCGCGCTCCGGCCGGGTGGCTCAGCGGGCGTGAGCGTCGAGCGGGCCCGTCGCGGTCACCGCGACGGGGTACGGCCTAGTCCGGGAACCCGACGGGAGCGGGTCAGAAGATCAGGTCGCCGGACTTGCGGCGCTGGCGGAGCGTGGAGAGCGCCTCGTCGAGGATGTCCTGGGCCTCGGCGTCGGAGCGACGCTCCTTCACGTAGGCCAGGTGGGTCTTGTAGGGCTCGATCTTCGGCGCCGGCGGGGGGTTGTCGGCGTCCATGCTCGCGGGCATGCCGCAGCGCGGGCAGTCCCACGACTCCGGCACGACGGCCTCGACCGCGAAGGCGACCAGGGTGCGGTGGCCGCTGGAGCAGAAGTAGTCGATGCTCTGGCGCGGGGCGGCCTCGCCGCGCTCCGCCTCACCCATGGGACCCGAGCCGATGCGACTGCCTCGGATCGCGTTGCCTGCGCCTGCCACGGTGACTCCTTCGTGCTCGGTCGGTGTGGTGCTCGGGTGGTGTCAGGCCGTCGTCTGCAGCAGCAGGCCGAGTCCGATGACGCAGGCGAACCAGACCAGTCCGATCCCCACCGTGATGCGGTCGAGGTTGCGCTCGGCCACCGAGGACCCACCCAGGCCGCTCGACATCCCACCACCGAACATGTCGGACATGCCACCGCCACGCCCCTTGTGCAGCAGCACCAGGAGGATCAGAAGCATGCTCGTGATGACGAGCAAGACCTCGAAGAAGATAACCACGGCGCAGAGCCTAACCGATCGCTGACGCGCCGGATCAGAGCACGGGCATGTCGTAGAAGCGGCAGATCCCGCCGAACTCGTCGACCTGCAGGCTGGCCCCGCCCACGAGGCAGCCGTCGACGTCGGGCTGCTGCATGATGCCGCCGACGTTGGCCGCCTTGACCGAGCCGCCGTAGAGCACGCGGACGCCGTCGGCGGCCGCGTCGCCGTGCGTCTCGCGCACCCAGGCGCGGATCGCGGCGCAGACCTCCTGGGCGTCGTCGGGTGTCGCCACCTCGCCGGTGCCGATGGCCCAGACAGGCTCGTAGGCGACCACGAGGGCCGCCACCTGCTCGGCGCCGAAGCCGGCCAGCGACCCGGCGACCTGCGCGACGGAGTGCTCGACCTGGCGTCCCTCCTGGCGCACCTCGAGCCCCTCGCCGACGCAGACGAGCGGCGTCATGCCGGCGGCGTGGGCCCGGTGCGCCTTGGCGTTGACCAGCGCGTCGGACTCACCGTGGTGCTCGCGCCGCTCGGAGTGCCCGACGACGACGTAGGAGCAGCCGAGCTTCGCCAGCATCGCCGCGGAGATCTCGCCGGTGTGCGCGCCGCTCTCGTGCTCGGAGACGTCCTGCGCGCCGTAGCCGATCTGCAGCCGGTCTCCGTCGACCAGCGTCTGCACGCTGCGCAGGTCGGTGAAGGGCGGGCACACGACGACCTCGACCTTGCCGTAGTCGTGCTTCTTGTCCGAGAGCGACCACGCGAGCTTCTGCACCAGGACGACGGCCTCCTGGTGGTTGAGGTTCATCTTCCAGTTGCCCGCCATGAGCGGGGTGCGTCCACGGGACGGTGCAGCCATGATCAGTCCTCCAGCACGGTGAGTCCGGGAAGTTCCTTGCCCTCGAGGTACTCCAGGCTCGCGCCGCCCCCGGTCGAGATGTGACCGAAGCCGGACTCCGGGACGCCGAGCTGCCGCACGGCCGCGGCGGAGTCGCCGCCGCCGACGACCGAGAGCCCGTCGACCTGGGTGAGCGCCTCGGCGACGGTGCGGGTGCCCGCGGCGAACGAGTCGAACTCGAAGACGCCCATCGGCCCGTTCCAGAAGACCGTCCGGGCGCCCGTGACGACCTCGGCGAAGCGGGCCGCGGAGTCGGGGCCGATGTCGAGGCCGATCTGGTCGGCGGGGATCTCCGCCACCGGCACGACCGTCGGCTGGGCATCGGCCTTGAACTCCGGGGCCACGACCACGTCGGTGGGCAGCACGATCTCGACGCCGCTCTCGGCCGAGCGCTCGAGGTAGGTCCGGCAGGTCTCGATCTGGTCCTTCTCGAGCAGGCTCTGTCCCACGCCGTGGCCCTGGGCCGCGAGGAAGGTGAAGACCATGCCGCCACCGATGAGCAGGGTGTCGGCCTTGCCGAGCAGGTTGTCGATGACGGCGAGCTTGTCGCTCACCTTCGACCCGCCGAGCACGACGACGTACGGGCGCTCCGGGCTCTCGGTGAGCCGGCGGAGCACCTCGGTCTCGGTGCGCACCAGGGCGCCCATCGCGTGCGGCAGCCGCTGGGCGACGTCGTAGACGCTGGCCTGCTTGCGGTGCACCACCCCGAAGCCGTCGCTGACGAAGGCGTCGCCGAGCTCGGCGAGGCTGTCGGCGAAGGCGGCGCGCTCGTCGTCGTCCTTGCTCGTCTCGCCGGCGTTGAAGCGGACGTTCTCGAGCACCGCCACCTGGCCGTCGTGCAGCCCGGCGACCACGGCGTGGGCCGACTCGCCGACGGTGTCGTCGGCGAAGGCCACCTCGGTGCCCAGCAGCTCCCCGAGCCGCTCGGCGACCGGTCGCAGCGAGTACGCCGGGTCCGGCTCGCCCTTGGGGCGGCCGAGGTGCGCCATGACGACCACCCGCGCACCCGCCTCGCTCAGCTCGCGGAGGGTGGGCACGCTGGCCCGGATCCGGCCGTCGTCGGTGATGCGGGTGCCGTCGAGCGGCACGTTGAGGTCGGAGCGGACCAGGACCCGCTTGCCGGCGACGTCACCCAGGGAGGCGTACTGCGCCATCAGAGGCTGGCACCCACGTGGGTGATGAGGTCGGCGAGGCGGTTGGAGTAGCCCCACTCGTTGTCGTACCAACCGATGACCTTGACCTGGTTGCCGTTGACCTTGGTCAGCGGCGCGTCGAAGATGCACGACGCCGGGTCGGTGACGATGTCGGTCGAGACCAGCGGGTCGGTGGAGTAGCGCAGGAAACGGCCGTCGGCAGCCGCCTTCACCGCCGCGTTGACCTCCTCGACGGAGGTCTCGCGACCGGCCTCGAAGGTCAGGTCGGTCGCCGAGCCGGTCGGCACCGGGACACGGAGCGCGAAGCCGTCGAGCTTGCCCTTCAGCTCGGGCAGCACCAGGCCGATCGCCTTGGCGGCACCGGTGGAGGTGGGCACGATGTTGAGCGCGGCGGCGCGTGCGCGACGCGGGTCCTTGTGGATGTTGTCCTGCAGGTTCTGGTCGGCGGTGTAGGCGTGGATGGTCGTCATCAGGCCCTTGACGATCCCGAACTCGTCGTTGAGCGCCTTCGCCATGGGCGCCAGGCAGTTGGTCGTGCACGACGCGTTGGAGATGACGGTGTGCTGGGCCGGGTCGTAGTCCTGGTGGTTGACGCCCATCACGACGGTGATGTCCTCGTTGGAGGCGGGCGCCGAGATGATCACCTTCTTGGCACCACCGTCGACGTGCGCCTTGGCCTTGGTCGCGTCGGTGAAGAAGCCGGTCGACTCGACGACCACGTCGGCACCGATCTCGCCCCACTTCAGCGCGGACGGGTCGCGCTCGGCGAAGGCGGCGATCTCCTGGTCGCCGACGACGATCGAGGTGTCGGTCGACGACACGTCGGCGTCGAGGCGACCGAGGATGGAGTCGAACTTGAGCAGGTGCGCCAGCGAGGTGTTGTCGGTCAGGTCGTTGACCCCGACGATCTCGATGTCGGCGCCGGAGGCGCGCACAGCGCGGAAGAAGTTGCGGCCGATGCGGCCGAAGCCGTTGATACCTACGCGGACAGTCACGGGTGGGCTCCTGGGACGGGAGGATGGCTTACCCGGCCGACCCTATCGCCGCCGAGGACCTCCGAGGAACCGTGGCCGAGGTACCCCGCGGTAACCGCGACGGCCGCGGGTCCGTCAGGCCTCGTCGGCGAGCATCTCCGGCGTCAACGACGACTCGGTGTCGGGGATGCCGAGGTCCTGGGCGCGCTTGTCGGCCATGGCGAGCAGGCGGCGGATCCGACCGGCGATGGCGTCCTTGGTGAGCACGGGGTCGCTGAGCTGCCCGAGCTCCTCCAGCGAGGCCTGCTTGTGCTCCAGGCGCAGCCGTCCGGCCTGCGAGAGGTGGTCGGGGATGTCGTCGCCCAGGATCTCCAGCGCGCGGGCGACGCGAGCCCCGGCGGCCACCGCGGCACGCGCCGAGCGGCGCAGGTTGGCGTCGTCGAAGTTGGCGAGCCGGTTGGCGGTGGCCCGCACCTCGCGGCGCATCCGGCGCTCCTCCCAGCCCAGCAGCGACTCGTGGGCCCCCAGCCGTGCGAGCAGCTGGCCGATGGCGTCGCCGTCGCGGATGACCACGCGGTCGACGCCGCGCACCTCACGGGCCTTGGCCTGGATCCCGAGCCGACGCGCGGACCCGACGAGGGCCAGGGCCGCCTCGGGCCCGGGGCAGGTGACCTCGAGCGAGCTGGACCGGCCGGGCTCGGTGAGCGAGCCGTGGGCCAGGAAGGCACCGCGCCAGGCAGCCACGGCGTCGCAGCCCGCGCCGTTGACCACCGCGGGCGGGAGACCCCGCACCGGTCGGTTGCGCTGGTCGATCAGGCCGGTCTGCCGCGCGAGCGACTCGCCGTCCTTGACGACCCGCACCAGGTAGCGCGGGCCCCGGCGGATGCCGGCGCCCTTGAGCATCACGACCTCGGGCTGGTGGCCGTAGACCTCGGCGATGTCGCGTCGCAGCCGTCGCGCCGCCGCCCCCGTGTCGAGCTCGGCCTCGACGACGATGCCGCCACCGACGAGGTGGAGGGAGTCGGCGAAGCGGAGCATCGAGGAGACCTCCGCCTTGCGGCAGCAGGTCTTGGTCACGTTGGTCCCTGCCAGCTCGGCCTTCACTTGAGCCGTCATCGCCATGTGACCACCGTGCTGTGCCTACCTGCCGCCATGGCCCTCACTCTAGGCGCGTGTCAACAACCGCGAGTAGGCGGCAGCCAGCTTGACCGGGTCGTGCACGCCGGGAGCCGACGAGGCGACGTCGACCACCTCGACGCGCGCGCCCAGCCGCTCGGCCGACTGCTGCAGCCGGGCCGCGTCGCGCACCGCGCCACGGTCGGCGAGCACGGTGTGCACCCGCAGCTCGGGCGCGTGCCGGTGCAGCAGGTCGAGGTGGTCGGCCAGGTCGGAGCCGCGGGTCTCGTCACCCTGCGGCTCCAGGTTGGTGGTCACCACCACCTTGCCCTCGGTGCGACACAGCGCCTCGCGGAGCTCGCGCACGAGCAGGTGCGGGATGACGCTGCTGAACCACGAGCCCGGCCCCAGCACCACCCAGGACGCCTCGCGCACGGCCTGCAGCGCCTCCGGGCAGGCGGGGGCGTCGTCGGGGTCGAGCCGCACCGAGACCACCTGGCCCTCCGTGGTGGCCACCTCGACCTGGCCGCGGACGACGCTGAGGCCGCCGTCGGGGGCGAGGCCGGTCACCTCGGCGACGATGTCGAGCGGTGTCAGCGCCATCGGCAGCACCCGGCCGTGGGCCCCGAGCAGGCCGGCGACCCACTCCAGGCCGTCGACGTGGTCGCCGAGCAGCTCCCACAGCGTGACCAGCAGCAGGTTGCCCATGGAGTGGCCGTGCATGTCGCCGTCGGTCTCGAAGCGGTGCTGGAGCACCCGCGCCCAGGTGCTCCCCCAGCGGTCGTCGCCGCAGAGCGCGGCCAGCGCCATCCGCAGGTCGCCCGGGGGCAGCACCCCGAACTCGTCGCGCAGCCGCCCCGAGGAGCCGCCGTTGTCGGCGACGGTGACCACGGCCGTCACGTCGGGGGTGACCTGGCGCAGCGCCGCGAGCGAGGCGGCCAGCCCGTGACCGCCGCCGAGCGCGACGACCCCCGGCTCGGCCGACCAGCGCGTCAGGGGCACGGCTACTCCCGCCCCAGGTCGCGGTGGACCGTGTCGGCCTCCAGCCCCACGGCGCGGAGCCGCCGGGCGATCTCCTCCGACATCGCCACGCTGCGGTGACGGCCGCCGGTGCAGCCGATCGCCACGGTCATGAAGCGCTTGCCCTCCCGCAGGTAGCCGGTGCCGACGGTCTGCACGACGGGCACGTAGCGGGTGAGGAACTCCTCGGCCTCCTCGCGGCCCTTGACGTAGGACGACACCGCGTCGTCGAGCCCCGAGAGCGCCCGCAGGTCGGGGACCCAGAAGGGGTTGGGCAGGAAGCGCATGTCGGCGAGCAGGTCGGCGTCGACCGGCACGCCGTACTTGAAGCCGAAGCTCACGACGGTGATGCGCAGCCGGACGGTGTCGGGGGTGCCGAAGGAGCGCGCGACCCGCGACTTCAGCTGGTGGATGTTGAGCGGCGTCGAGTCGATGACCAGGTCGGCCTCGCTGCGGAGCGCCGCCATGACGACCCGCTCCTGGGCGATGCCCTCGAGCAGCCGTCCGCGCCCCTGCAGCGGGTGCGGCCTGCGGGCCGCCTCCTGGCGGCGCACCAGGACGTCGTCGGTGGCGTCGAGGTAGAGCAGGGTGGCCCGGCGGGTCGCGAAGCCCCGCGCCAGCTGCTCGCGCAGGGAGTCGAAGAAGATGCCGGCGCGGACGTCGACCACGGCGGCGACCGGCTGGCCGACCCCCTGCTTGTCGTCGACCAGCCGCACCACGTCGCCCACCAGCTCGGGCGGCAGGTTGTCGACGACGAAGTAGCCGAGGTCCTCCAGCTCCTTGGCCGCGGTGCTGCGGCCGGCACCCGTCATGCCGGTGACGATGACCAGCTCGCCCCGCCCCGCCTCCGAGGGGTCGCGTCCTGCCGGTGACCGGTGCTCGTCCATCAGCCCTCCTCGATCTCGCCCGTGGCCGTGTTGACCGACGTACGCCGCGGCGCGGCCGCGACCGCCTCGGCGATCGCGGTGGCCGTGCGCTGGCCGATGCCGGGCACGGCGGCGATGTCGTCGATCGTCGCGGCGCGGAGCTTCTTCAGCGAGCCGAAGTGCTTGATCAGCGTGCGGCGGCGCACCTCCCCGAGGCCGGGGACGTCGTCGAGGGTGCTCTCGACCATCGTCTTGGAGCGGCGCGAGCGGTGGTGGTTGATGGCGAAGCGGTGCGCCTCGTCGCGGATCCGCTGGAGCAGGTACAGGCCCTCGCTGCTGCGGGGCAGGATGACCGGGTCCTCCTCGCCCGGCACCCAGACCTCCTCGAGCCGCTTGGCGAGCCCGCACAGCGGCACGTCGTCGATGCCGAGCTCGTCGAGCGCCCGCTGCGCCGCCGCGACCTGCGGCGGACCGCCGTCGACCACGACGAGACCCGGGGTGTAGGCGAACTTGCGGGGCCGGCCGGTGTCGGGGTCGACCAGCATCGGCCAGCTGTCGCCGTCGACCTCTCCCCCGGCGAGGTCGCCGTGCTCGATCCGCTCGTCGAGCAGCCGGCGGAAGCGGCGGGTGATCACCTCGTGCATCGAGGCGACGTCGTTCTGCCCGTCGACACCCCGGATCACGAAGCGGCGGTACTCGCTCTTGCGGGCCAGGCCGTCCTCGAAGACCACCATCGAGGCCACCACCTCGTGCCCCTGCAGGTTGGAGACGTCGTAGCACTCGATGCGCAGCGGCGCGTCGGGCAGGTCGAGGGCCTGCTGAATCTCCTCCAGGGCCTGGTTGCGCACCGTGAGGTCGCTGGCGCGCTTGGTGCGGTGGAGCGCGAGCGACTGCTTGGCGTTCTGCGCGACCGTCTCCTGCAGGGTGCGCTTGTCGCCGCGCTGGGGCACCCGGATGCGCACCTTGCTGCCGCGGCTCTCGCTGAGCAGCTGCTCGAAGGTGTCGGCGTCGTCGGGCAGGGCCGGCACCAGCACCTCGCGCGGGATCGCCTCGCCCTCCTCGCCGGCGTAGAGCTGCAGCAGGAACTCGCCCACCAGCCCGCCGGTGTCGAGGTCGGCGACCCGGTCGGCCACCCACCCGCGCTG
>JBQGFI010000371.1:0-2324 GCA_052040065.1 Marmoricola sp. | reverse complement strand
CACTCCCCCTCGGTCGGACGACGGTCGACGCCGAGGATGGGCGCCCCCTGCCCCTCGTGGGGGAAGGTCACGGTGGCGGCCTCGAAGAGGGCCAGGTCGCTCGTGCCGCGGCTGAGGTTGCGGGCCACGGTGCGCAGCAGCCCGGGCAGCAGCGTCGTGGTCATCAGCGGCTCCTCCGCCGAGAGCGGGTTCGCCAGCCGCAGGGTCCGGCGCCGCGCGTCGTCCGGCTCCAGCCCGAGCCGGTCGAGGTCGCCGCTGCTGATGAAGGGGAAGGTGAGCACCTCGACGTAGCCCTCGCCCGCCATGGTGCGGCCGACGCGGCGGCGCAGCGACTGGGCGGGGGTCAGGCCGCGGCCGGACGGCGCGGTCGGCAGCACGCTGGGCACGTCCTCGTAGCCGACGACGCGCGCCACCTCCTCGACCAGGTCGAAGGGGTCGGAGAGGTCGGGGCGCCAGCTCGGCACCACGGCGGTGAGCTCGTCGGCGCCCAGCACGACCTCGCAGCCGACGGCCTCGAGGTTGGCCACGGTGGTCTGGCTGTCGATGGGCATGCCGGTGACGCGGGCGGGCAGGTCGACGGCCATCGTGACGGCCGGTCGTGCCGGGGGCTCCCCGACGACGGTGACTCCGGGCTCCACGGTGCCGCCGCCCAGCTCGGCGAGGAGCGTGGCGACGCGGTCGGCCGCGGCCTCGCAGATGCGGGGGTCGACGCCGCGCTCGTTGCGACGTCCGGCCTCGGAGGTGAGCTTGTGGCGGCGACCGGTGCGGAACATCGACACGGCGTCCCAGTGCGCCGACTCGACCACGATGCGGGTGGTGGTCTCCGACATCTCGGTGGTCTGGCCGCCCATGACGCCCCCGAGCCCGATCAGCCCGGAGTCGTCGACGACGACGAGGTCCTCGGGGTCGAGCGCGCGGTCCTGCCCGTCGAGCGTGGTCAGCCGCTCCCCCGGCTCCGCGCGGCGTACGCCGATGGTGCCGGTGAGCTTGTCGGCGTCGTAGCCGTGGATCGGGCGGCCGAGCTCGAACATCACGTAGTTGGTGACGTCGACGGCCAGGCTGATCGAGCGCTGGCCGACGTGCAGCAGCCGCCGCACCATCCAGTCGGGCGTCGGCGCGGTCGGGTCGAAGC
This sequence comes from Marmoricola sp., assembly GCA_052040065.1. Classification (GTDB taxonomy): domain Bacteria; phylum Actinomycetota; class Actinomycetes; order Propionibacteriales; family Nocardioidaceae; genus Marmoricola. Next base: position 1,192 of record JBQGFI010000371.1, on the reverse strand, counting down.
CCGAGACCGTGCGCGTCACGAAGACCGGGCAGCCCTCCGGGTCGTCGATGCGCACCGGCCAGCCGGACCCGTCAGCGGCCGGCACGTCGCGCTGGGCGGGGTCGGTGAAGGGGACGCCGTACGCCATCGCCGCCTCGCGGGCGACCCCCCGCAGCGAGAGCGCGTAGGCGCGGTCGGGGTTGATCTCCATCTCGATGACGTCCTCGCGGAGCGCCAGCAGCTCGATGGCGTCGTCGCCGGGGGCGCCGGCGTCGGGCGGGAGCACGAGGATGCCGCCGTGGTCCTCACCGATGCCCAGCTCACGGGTGGAGCAGATCATGCCGGCGGAGACGTGGCCGTAGGTCTTGCGCGCGGAGATCTCGAAGGGTCCGGGCAGCACGCCGCCGGGCAGGATCACCACGACGAGGTCGCCGGGCGCGAAGTTGTGCGCGCCGCACACGATGCCCTGCGGCTCCCCGGTGCCGTTGGCGTCGCCGACGTCGACGGTGCACCAGTTGATGGTCTTGCCGTTCTTCTGCGGCTCGGGCTCCATGGTGAGCACGCGACCGACCACGAGGGGTCCGCGCAGGTCGTGGCCGGGGCGCTCGAGCGACTCGAGCTTGAGCCCGAGCGCGGTGAGCCGGTGGGCCAGGTCGTCGGCGGTGACGTCGTCCGGCAGGGCGGCGTACTCGCGGATCCAGGACAGCGGGGCCTTCATCTACAGGTCAGCTCCGAACGGGGTGGAGAAGCGCACGTCGCCCTCGAACATGTCGCGCATGTCGGAGACGCCGTGACGGAACATCAGGGTCCGGTCGATGCCCATGCCGAAGGCGAAGCCGGTGTAGCGGTCGGCGTCGACGCCGCAGGCGACGAGCACGCGGGGGTTGACCACGCCGCAGCCGCCCCACTCGATCCAGCCCTCGCCCTTGCAGGTGCGGCACTCGTCGACCGCCGGCGCCAGGCCGCGGCACACGAAGCAGCGCAGGTCGACCTCGGCCGAGGGCTCGGTGAAGGGGAAGTACGACGGGCGGAAGCGCGTGGAGATGCCGTCGCCGAACATCGCGGCGGCGATGTGGTCGAGCGTGCCCTTGAGGTGGGCCATCGTGATGCCCTCGTCGACGACGAGCCCCTCGACCTGGTGGAACATCGGGCTGTGCGTGGCGTCGTACTCGTCGGTGCGGAAGACGCGGCCCGGGCTGACGACGTAGATCGG
>JBQGFI010000370.1:0-2315 GCA_052040065.1 Marmoricola sp. | reverse complement strand
GGGTGACCACCCGGGCGCGCATCGCACGCAGCGCGACCGTGTCGGAGCGCCACCACTGGAAGAGGCCGATGCCGATGCCGACGACGCCGATGAGCACGCCGGCGCCGGGGCTGACCGCGCCGGCCACGGCGACCACGATGGCCACGAAGAGCGCGCCGAGGAGGAACATCGTGGCCGTCATGCGGGCCGTCAGGCCGGAGTCGGACTGGAATCTGGTGCGTGCCATGTCAGGTGAACGTCGCGCCTTCGTGGGTTCGTTCCGCGGGCCGGATGAGAAGTTGGTGAGAAAGCAGGTCAGCCCGGGATGAGGCCGTCGTCGCCCAGCAGGGCACGGACCTCCTCCAGCGTCGCGTCGGGCGGCGGCAGGATCAGGTCGGAGTCGTGCAGGAAGTCCGCGTCGACGGGCCGGCCGACCTCGCGCACCCGCGCGAGCAGCGCTGCGAGGGCCTCGGCGAAGACGTCGTGGTCACCGCCCTCGACCGCCTGCTCGACCGCGTCGTCGAGCCCGTTGAGGGTCGCGACCTCGTCGTCGCCCACCTCGAGCTGACCCTCCCCCATGATCCGGACGATCATCGCTGCTCCTCCGGACGGTCCGCGGGGGCCTCGGTCGGCGTCTCGGCGGCCGTGGGCTGGGCAGGAGCCTCGGACGCCGGCAGCTGCTGCGGCGCGGAGCTGGTGCCCTTGAGCGCGGCCAGCTCGGCCTCGACGTCGGCGCCGCTGCTCATGGCCTCCAGCTCGCGGGAGATGTCGTCGCCGCGGGAGAGCGAGCTGGCGTCGTCGAGCGCGCCCGAGGCGATCAGCTCGTCGACGGCGCCCGCACGGGCCTGCATCTGCTGCGTCTTGTCCTCGGCACGCTGGATCGCCATGCCGACGTCGCCCATCTCCTCGGAGATGCCGGAGAACGCCTCGTTGATGCGCGTCTGGGCCTCCGCCGCCGTGTAGGTGGCCTTGATCGTCTCCTTGCGGGTGCGGAAGGACTCGACCTTCGCCTGCAGCCGCTGCGCCGCGAGCGTGAGCTTCTCCTCCTCGCCCTGCAGCTGGGTGTGCTGGGCCTGCAGGTCGGAGATCTGCCCCGTCAGCGCCGACTTGCGGGTCAGCGCCTCGCGGGCGAGGTCCTCGCGGCCGACGTCGATCGCCTTCTGCGCCTGCTGCGTCAGCTTGTCGGACTGCGCGGTGAGCTGGTTGACCTGCAGCTCCACGCGCTTGCGGCTGGTCGCCACGTCGGCGACGCCGCGGCGTACCTTGGTCAGCATCTCGAGCTGCCGCTGGTAGCTGTAGTCGAGGGTCTGGCGCGGGTCCTCGGCCTTGTCGAGGGCGGAGTTGGCCTTGGCCCGGAAGACCGTGCTGATGCGCTTCATGAGGCTCATGCGCAGAACTTACCCGCTGCCGCCTCACTCGTCCCGCCCCGGAGCCACCTCCGCGGGACGTCGCCGGCACGCGGCCGACAGGTAGGCTGCCCACCCAGTCCGACCCGTCCCCCTGGTCCGCCCCGCGCCGTCGTACGCCGCTCGTCCACCGAGGATCCCGTCACCCGTGTTTGGCCGCAACAAGACCGAGTCCCCCGCCGCAGCCACCTCCACCGAGCGCGAGGCCGCCCCGCCGGCCGCCGGTGGCGCCCACACGCCCGGCAAGGGCCGCCCGACGCCCTCCCGCAAGGAGGCCCAGGCCGAGGCCAAGCGACGCGCCCGCGCGGCGGTCGACACCAAGGCGGCGCGCCGGCTGCAGCGCGACAAGCGCGCCGAGCTCGCGCGCAAGCAGCGGCAGGGCATGAAGGAGGGCGACGAGCGCTACCTGATGGCCCGCGACAAGGGACCGGTCAAGCGCTTCACCCGCGACTTCATCGACGCACGGCTCTCGATCGCCGAGCTGCTGCTGCCGATCCTCGTGCTGGCGCTGGTCCTCCAGTCGGTCGGCAACCCCAGCATGGTCAACCTCGGCTCGTCGCTGATGACCACCACGATCCTCGTGGTCTTCGCCGACTCCGCCTTCGCGATCTGGCGGCTCAAGCGCACGCTCCGTGCGGAGATGCCCGACGAGAGCCTCAAGGGCGTCACCTTCTACGCCCTGATGCGGATGCTGCAGCTGCGCCCGACCCGGATCCCCAAGACCCGGGTCAAGATCGGCGGCCGGCCGAAGTGACGGCCCCCGGGACCTGAGCACGGCGGCGCAGGCGCTCAGGCGCTCAGCGACATCGGCCCGTAGACCTCGCGGTCGCCCTCGAAGAGGGTGACCGAGGCGACGCCGTCGTCGGCGAGGTCGGGGTAGCTCTCCCCCAGCCAGCTCTCGGCGTCGCTGCGGCTGGGGAACTCCGCGCG
>JBQGFI010000369.1:0-3954 GCA_052040065.1 Marmoricola sp. | reverse complement strand
CCCCCGCCGCCGCCGCCGCCCCCAACGGGGCCCGCCACCCGGGCGGGTCCCCCGGCGGGGGGCCCCCCCCCCGCGCGGGCTCGACGAGGTGGTCAGTCGGGGATGTAGTCGAAGGTGTCGGGGTTGGGCCCGGTGCGGCCGTCCTCGCCCCGGTCGAGACCGCTGATCGCGGAGACCTGCTCGTCGCTGAGCTCGAAGTCGAAGATCGCGAAGTTCTCCGCCATCCGCTCGGGCGAGGAGGACTTGGGGAAGACGATGTCGCCGCGCTGCACGTGCCAGCGCAAGGTGACCTGGGCCGGCGTACGCCCGAGGTCGTCGGCGATGCCGGTGATCACCTGGTCGTCGAGCACCGCGCCCTGGGCGATCGGCGACCAGGCCTCGACCAGGATGTCGGCGTCGCGACTGGCGGCACGAGCGGCCTCGTTGCCGAAGTAGGGGTGCACCTCGATCTGGTTGACGGCGGGCACCACGTCGGTCTCCTTGGCCAGCAGGGCCAGGTGGTCGGGCTGGAAGTTGGAGACGCCGATCGACTTCACGCCGCCCTGCTGCTGCAGCTCGACGAGGGTCTGCCAGGTCGAGACGTAGTCGCCGTCGTACTGCGTGGGCAGCGGCCAGTGGATCAGGAACAGGTCGAGGAAGTCGATGTCGAGCTCGGCGAGGGTCCGGTCGAAGGCCCGGCGCGCGTCGTCGGGCCGGTGGAAGCCGTTGTTGAGCTTGCTGGTCACCCAGAGCTCCTCGCGAGCGAGGCCGGAGGCGCGCACGGCCTCGCCGACGCCCTTCTCGTTGCCGTACATCTGCGCGGTGTCGATGTGGCGGTAGCCGGCCTCGATCGCCTGGGCGGTGAGGCGGGCGGTGTCCTCGGCGGGCACCTGGAAGACGCCGTAGCCCAGCTGGGGGATCGCGCGGCCGTCGTTGAGGGTCAGGTTCGGGACTGTGGTCATGGCTAGTAGATGCCCGAGAGGCCCTCAGGTATTCCGCCCCGGCTCACGCGGCCCTCGCCAGACCGGCCCGGTGGGTGCCGCTCGTGCGGGGCCGTCGCGCGCCCTGACCTGCGAGGACGCCGCCGAGCACCAGGGCCGTGCCGAGCGCCTGCGCCGGTCCGAAGACCTCGCCCATCACCACGACCCCGAGGAGCGTGCCGACGACGGGGTTGAGCAGGCCGACCAGCGCGGTGGAGCCCGCGGACGCGCGCGCGAGCCCGGTGAACCAGCAGACGTAGGCCAGCGCGGTGCCCACGCCGCCGAGCCACACGAAGCCGGCGACGGCCGGAGCGTCGAGCGCGGGGGGCGCGCCCTCGACCAGCAGCGCGAGCGGCACGAGCAGCACCCCGGCGGCGACCAGCTGCCACGAGACCAGGGTCACCATGTCGACGTCGTCGGGGAGCGACGGCCTCCAGCGCTTGAGCAGCACGAAGCCGAGTCCGCTGACGAGCACCGAGCCTGCCGCCGCGGCCAGGCCGACCGCGTCGGCACCGCCGGGGCTGCGCAGCACCAGCAGCCCGACACCGACCAGACCCGCCAGCGCCCCGACCACCTGGCCGGTGCTGGCGCGCTCCGCGAGCAGGCCGAGGGCGAGAGCCATCACCACCAGCGGCGACGTGGCCTGCAGGGTGGCCGCGAGCCCACCGGGTAGGTGGTAGGCGGCGAGGAAGATCAGCGGGAAGAAGAGCCCGATGGTCAGCGTGCCGAGCACCGCGCTGCGCCACCACCAGTCGCCGGTCGGCAGCCGCCGGCGCCAGGCGAGCAGCAGCAGGCCGGCGGGGAGCGCGCGGAGCGCGGCGGCGAAGAGCGGCCGGTCGGGCGGCAGCAGCGTCTCGGTGACGAGGTAGGTCGTGCCCCACGCGAGCGGGGCGACGGCCGTGATGGCGAGCACCCGATACTTCTCTTCCACGGAAGACAAAATAACTTCCAAGGAAGATATATTCCACCTCGTGGCACGAGAGGTACCTCACGACGCTGTCGACGCCATCGACGTGGCGCTGGCCCAGTGGGCGCGCGAGCGCCCCGACCTCGACGCCCGGCCGATGTCGGTGGTCGGGCGGCTGCACCGGCTGGGTGACCTGTGGGACGGCGAGCTGCGCGCCTTCTTCGCCGAGGCAGGGCTCGGCAACGGCGACTTCGACGTGCTGGCGACGCTGCGGCGGGCCGGAGCGCCGTACCGGATGAGCCCGGGGCAGCTCGCGGCCAGCACCATCGTGACCTCCGGTGCGGTGAGCAAGCGCGTCGACCGGCTCGAGGCCCGCGGCCTGGTGCGCCGCAGCGTGTGCGCCGAGGACGCCCGTGGGCGCGACGTGCAGCTCACCGACGAGGGCCTCGCCTTCACCGACGACCTGGTCGCCCGCCACTGGGCCAACGAGCAGCGCCTGCTCGGCGCCCTCGACGCCAGCGAGCAGGAGCAGCTGGTCGGGCTGCTGCGACGCCTCCTCGTCGACCTCGAGGGACCGGCCGAGGGGGCCTGATGCTCAGCCCCCGAGGGCGTTGGGGTCGCGCCAGGTGCGCTCGAAGGGCAGCCGCCAGGCGTTGGGGGCGATCAGCTGGTGGATCCGGTTGGGTCCCCACGACCCCTGGGCGTAGGGGCGCACCACGGGCGGGTTCTCGAGCAGCGGCGTGGAGACCTCCCAGAGCCGCTCGATGCCCTCGGCGGTCGTGAAGAGCGTGCGGTCGCCGCGGGCGGCGTCGTAGATGAGCCGCTCGTAGGCCTCGAGGATCGCGCCCGCCCAGGCCGTGTCGTGCATCGCGAACTGCATCGAGAGCTTGTCGAGCCGGAAGCCCGGCCCGGGACGCTTGCCGTAGAAGGAGAGCGACATCTTCGACTGGTCGGCCAGGTCGAAGGTGAGGTGGTCGGGACCGTTGTCGCCGACGCCGGAGCCGGCGGGGAACATCGAGCGCGGCGGCTCGCGGAAGGCGATGGAGATGATCCGGGCGCCCTCGGCGAGCCGCTTGCCGGTGCGCAGGTAGAAGGGGACGCCGGCCCAGCGCCAGTTGTCGATGTAGCACTTCAGCGCGATGAAGGTCTCGGTCTCGGAGTCGTGCGCCACGCCCTCGACGTCGCGGTAGCCGACGTACTGCCCGCGCACCACGTCGCTCGGCTCGATCGGCAGCATCGAGCGGAAGACCTTGTTCTTCTCCTCCCCGATGGCCCGGGGCTCCAGGGCCGTGGGCGGCTCCATCGCGGTGAAGGCCATCACCTGGAAGAGGTGGGTCACCACCATGTCGCGGTAGGCGCCGGTGGCCTCGTAGAACGAGCCGCGCTGGGCCAGCCCCAGCTCCTCGGGCACGTCGATCTGCACGTGGTCGATGTGGTTGCGGTGCCAGATGGGCTCGAAGAGGCCGTTGGCGAAGCGGAAGGCCAGGATGTTCTGCGCCGCCTCCTTGCCCAGGAAGTGGTCGATGCGGAAGATCTGGTCCTCGGCGAAGACCTGGTGCAGCTCGTGGTTGAGCGCCTGCGCCGAGGCCAGGTCGGTGCCGAAGGGCTTCTCCATGATGATGCGGCTGCGCTCGACCAGCCCGGCGTCCTCGAGCTCGTGGACGACGGTGAGGGCGGCCTTGGGCGGCACGCTGAGGTAGTGCAGCCGGCGGACGTCCTCGCCCACCGGGAAGAGCGACTCGGCGTGCTCGACCGTCTCGCGCAGCGCCTGCGGACCGCCCTTGCCGGGCGCCCAGTGCAGCCGCTTGAGGAACTCCTCCAGGCCGGCCGGCTTGGGACCCTCGCCGCCGTGCTCGACGATCGCGCGCCGGGCCAGGGCGACGAAGGAGTCGCGGTCGTGCTCGTCCAGGGAGGTGCCCACGACCTGGACCTCGCTGAGCAGCCCGGTCTCGAAGAGGTGCAGCAGGCCCGGCAGCAGCTTGCGCTGGGCCAGGTCGCCGGTGGCGCCGAAGAGGACGACGGTGGTGGGGGTCGGCATGGGTCCAGCCTGCCGCCGTCGGTGCCGGATGCAAAGGAGCGGTGCCGGTT
>JBQGFI010000368.1:0-4695 GCA_052040065.1 Marmoricola sp. | reverse complement strand
GCGGAGGTGGAGTTCCTCGACGAGATGCTCGCCGGCACGCCGTACGAGGTGCTCGCGGGCTTCTTCCCCGAGTTCGGCCGGCTCGACCGCTACGACGGCATCGAGGTGCTCGCCTCGGTGCCCACCACGATCATCGGCGGCACCGCCGACCGCGTCACCTCCATCGGCCACAGCCGCAAGCTGGCCTCGCGCATCGAGGGCGCCCGGCTGGTCGAGTGCGAGGGCTCCGGGCACCTGGTGATCTTCGAGGAGCGCGAGGTCGTGAGCCGCGAGATCGCGTCGCTCGCCGAGGCGGTCACCCGGCTGTGAGCGAGCTGCAGATCCTCGAGGTCGACGGGTCGCGGGCCGCCGACGTGCTGGCCGTCGTGCACCAGGCCTTCGCCGACCGACCCGCGCTCGACCCGCCCGCCACCGCGCTGGAGGAGACCGAGGCGAGCATCGCGGAGGCCCTCGACGCCCACGGCGGGCTGCTGGTGATCCACGAGGGCCGTCACGTGGGCGCGCTGCTCTTCGAGGAGCGCGGCCGCATGCTGGGCCTGCGCCGGGTCGGCGTGCTCGGCAACGTGCGGGGGCTCGGTGTCGCCGCCCAGCTGGCGAGCCGTGCCTTCGAGGTCGCCGCCGAGCGTCACTGCGGCGGCGTCGAGCTGGAGGCCCGCGTGGAGCTGCCCAAGACGGTGCAGTTCTGGCGCCGCATGGGCTACGTCGAGTCCGGCCGCAACGGCAACCGGCTCACCATGCTCCGGCTGCTCCCGGTGACCCGCACGCTGCCCACGGCCGACGACACCCGCGACTTCGGTGGCTGGCTGGCCGGCCTGCTCCGCCCGGGTGACGTGGTGATCCTCACCGGCGACCTCGGCGCCGGCAAGACCACGCTCACGCAGGGCATCGGCGAGGGCCTGGCGGTGCGCGGCCAGGTCACCTCGCCCACCTTCGTGATCTCGCGGGTGCACCCCTCCACCCAGGGCGGCGCCCCGCTGGTGCACGTCGACGCCTACCGCCTCGACGACCGGCTCGAGCTCGACGACCTCGACCTCGACACCGACGTCGACGAGGCGATCACCGTCGTGGAGTGGGGTGAGGGCAAGGCCGAGGGACTCGCCCACAGCCGGCTGCAGCTGCACCTCGCCCGCCACGACGACGACAGCCGCACCCTGACGCTCACCCCCGTCGGGCCGCGCTGGCGCGAGCTGCACTTCTGAGCGCTCGCACTGGACCAGACCGCGTGCGCGCAGCGGTGCCGGGTCGTACGCCGCGCCGCTAGCGTGCGTGGCACCCCCAGGAGGACCCATGTCCGGATCGCGCCCCCCTCGCTCTCCCAGGACCACCCTCGCCGCCGCCGTCGTCACGGCGCTCGTGGCGGGGCTGCTGCCCGGCCTGGTCGGCCCCGCCGCCGCCGACGTCGTCGTGGTCGAGCGCCCGGTGCCGACCCGCACGCGGCCGATCTCCGGCGAGCTCGTCACCTTCCGGGGCGCCGTGCCACCGAGGGCCTCGCGCCCCGTGCGGCTGCAGCAGCGGCAGGGCGACCGCTGGGTGCGGGTCGCCTCCGGGCGCACCGGTGACAGCGGGCGCTACGCGTTGACCACGCGGGTGATCGCGCTGCGGGGGAGCACGGTCGTGCGGTACCGGGTCGTCGCCCCGCGCGCCCGTGTCGCGGGCACCCTCCGGCCCACGGTGGTCTCGCGCACCCGCATCGTCGCGCCCCAGGGCCAGACGGCCGGCCTCCGGGTCGACCCCTCGTCCTCCACCGCTCCCGCCGACGTCACGCTGACCGCCACCTTCACCCCCGCGCGCCGCGGGCGCGCGGTGGTCTTCCAGGAGCGGCGCGGCGGTGCCTGGGCGACCCTCGCCGTGGGCGCGCAGGGGCGCTCCGGCCGGGCGGTGCTGGTGCACCGCTTCGACGAGGTCGGTCCCCACGACGTGCGCGCGGTGGCACGCCGCGCGTCCGGGGCGCCGCGCATCGCCAGCCCCGTCCAGACGGTCACGGTCAGGGCCGGCTGAGCAGCGACCGGGGTCGAAGTCCTAGGGTCGGCGACATGCTCCTGGCCTTCGACACCGCCACCTCCCGCGTGACCGTCGCCCTGCACGACGGCGACGCCGTGGTGGCGGCGTACGACGCCGACGAGGCGATGCGCCACGGCGAGATGCTGGCGCCCGGCATCGAGCGGGTGCTCGCGGAGGCCGGCGCCACCGTCGCCGACCTCGACGCGGTGGCCGTGGGTGTCGGGCCGGGCCCCTTCACCGGCCTGCGGGTGGGGCTCGTGACCGCCCGCATGCTCGCGCTCACGCGGGGTCTGACCGTGCACGGCGTCTGCACCCTCGACGTGATCGCGGCCGAGGCCGCGCGCGAGGGTGGCGACGAGCTCACCGTGGTCACCGACGCGCGGCGCAAGGAGGTCTACCTCGCGGCGTACGGCGGGGGCCGGCGCGTCTGGGGCCCCGAGGTCGTCCGGCCCGAGGACGCCCGGCTGCGTGGCCGCGTGGTCGGTCGCGGCGGCGCGCTCTACCCCGACGCGTTCCCGGGTGCGACCGGGCCCGAGCACCCGTCGGCCGCGGTGATGGCCGAGGTGGTGCAGGCCGGCGAGGTCGAGCTGCTCCCGGCCGAGCCGCTCTACCTGCGGCGCCCCGACGCGGCCGAGCCGGGGCGCCCCAAGCGGGTCAGCTGACGCTGGTGGCTCGCCGCGGCGGCAGCGGGAAGAACATCGAGGTGCGGGCGGCGTACTCGGGGTAGCCCTCGCGTTGCATCATCGTGCGCTCGAGCAGCTTGGCCCCGGTGGCGAAGACCAGGAAGTAGGTCATCGCGAGCGGCGAGAGCACGGTGACCAGGCCCACCCAGCCGGCGCCGACGCCGACCAGCCAGACCCCCCACCAGACGCAGGCGTCGCCGAAGTAGTTGGGGTGGCGGGTGTAGCGCCACAGTCCCTGGTCCATCACCTTCGGACGCGACTCCCGCGGCCGGCTCCGGTAGGCCGCGAGCTGGGCGTCGCCGACGGTCTCGAAGACCAGTCCCACGGCCCAGACGACCACGCCGAGCGCGACCACCCACCACCAGCGGGTGGGGGAGACGGCGGCCACCTGGACGGGCAGCGAGACGAACCACATCGCGACGCCCTGGGTCAGGAAGACGCGCGTGACCGCGAAGGACCACGGCTTGCCCTCGAGCAGCGCGGCGTACCGCGGGTCCTCCTCGTCGGTGGCCAGCACCCGCTGCAGCACGTGGCGGGCCAGGCGCAGGCCCCACAGCGCCACCATCGCGAGCAGCAGCCACCGCACCGGTGCGTCGCCGACCAGGGCGCAGGCCAGGGCGATCGCGACGAAGCCCGCCCCCCACGCGACGTCGACGACGACCACGCGTCCCTGTCGCCGGGCCACCGCCATGGTGAGCAGGATGGTGAGGGCCGCGGCACCCGCCGCGGCCAGCATCGAGGTGATCACCTCAGAAGCCTCGCACGGGGGGCAGCGAGTGGGTGGCGCCCGGTCGCACCATCAGGATCTGGTCGACGCCCATGCGGCCGTCGCGGAAGGCCATCGCGCCGCCGACGAGGTAGAGGCGCCACACCCGCAGCACCTCCTCGCCGACGAGCTCGCGCAGCCGGTCCTGGTGCTTCTCGAAGTTCTCCAGCCAGCCCGCGACCGTGAGCACGTAGTGCTCGCGCATCGCGTGCACGTCACGCACCTCCAGCCCGGCGCGCTCGAGGTGGCCGACGGTCTCGCCGACGGGGCGCATGTGCATGTCGGGGGCGATGAAGGACTCGATGAAGGGTCCGCCGCCGGGGTGGCCCTTGCGGCCGCCGGAGCGCGACATCTGCTGCACCAGCACCCGGCCACCGGGGCGCACGGCGTCGTGGAGCACCCGGGCGTACGTCGTGTAGTTGCGCTCGCCCACGTGCTCGCCCATCTCGAGCGAGCCGACGGCGTCGAAGTGCCCCGCGCCGGAGGCGACCTCGGGGATCTCCCGGTAGTCCTGCAGCCGGATGTCGACGCGGTCCTGCAGCCCGCGCTCGGCGACGCGGGCGTCGATGAAGGCCTTCTGCTCCGCCGAGATGGTCACGCCCACGACCTGGGCGCCGAAGTGCTCCGCAGCGTGCAGCGACAGCGAGCCCCACCCGCAGCCGACGTCGAGGAAGCGGCTGCCGGGCTCGAGGCCGAGCTTGGTGCAGACGAGGTCGAGCTTGGCGCGCTGTGCCTCCTCGACGCTGACCTCGGGGGAGGCGTGGTAGCCGCAGGAGTAGGCCATCTGCGGCTCGAGGATCTGGGCGTAGAAGTCGTTGGAGAGGTCGTAGTGGTGGCTGATCGCGCGGCTGTCGCGCAACTTGCTGTGGAGCCGGCCGCGCAGCCGGGCCTGCGACGCCGGCGGTGCGGGCGGGCGCCCCAGCCGCAGCGCGCCCACGCCGACCGCCGCCTTCAGCGCCTGGGCGAACGCCTTCGGGGAGGGGCGCACGCCGGAGAGGCCACGCTGCGCGACGACCGACCACACGTGGGTCAGCGCGTCGTCGAGGTCGTGGTGCACCTCGAGCTCGCCGGTGACGTAGGCCTGGGCGGCGCCGAGCTCGCCCGGTGACCAGACCAGCCGGCGGACGGCCTCGGGGGAGCGGAGCTCGACCAGGGGCGCGTCGGCGGGGCCGGCCTCGGAGCCGTCCCAGCAGCGCAGCCGCACCGGCAGCTCACCGCCGACGAACGGCGCCAGCGCGTCGGCGA
>JBQGFI010000367.1:0-6894 GCA_052040065.1 Marmoricola sp. | reverse complement strand
CCTCGAACGACGCGCACGGCAGCGGCTCGAGGTCGGGGTGGTGCTCGAGGCACACGATGTGCGAGTTGGCTCCCGGCTCGCCCTGGTAGGCGATGCGCTTCGTGCTCACGGGCCCGAGTGTCCCACGGCCTCGCTGGCCCGGTGGCGCGTCGCCCGGTCGTGGGATCGGCGCCTGCCTAGGCTTCCCGGGTGATCTTCGTGGCCGTCCTCGCCCTCCTCGTCGCCGCCGCGGCCCTGTTCGTGTCGCTGTCGGCGCGCCAGAGCGGCGTACGACGCCCGTCGGCCGACGACTCCGACCTCCCCACCGACCTCCAGGCCCTGCGTCGCGAGGTCGCCGCCCTGCGCCAGGAGGGCGCCCAGTCGCTGCGCCACCTCGCGGTCGTGCGCTTCGACGCCTTCACCGACACCGGCGGCCAGCTCTCCTGGTCGCTCGCCCTGCTCGACGACGCCGGCAGCGGCGTCCTGCTCACCTCCATCCAGGGCCGCCAGGAGTCGCGCACCTACGCCAAGAGCATCGCCGACTGGAAGTGCGACCAGCAGCTCTCCCCCGAGGAGCAGGACGCGCTCTCCCACGCGCGCGGCTGACCCGCCGGCCCGGGTCGCTGGGGGGGCAAAGTCACTGGTTCACCAGTGACTTCGCCACCTCGCCATGGTTGTGCACGTGGCGAAGCGGCAGACTTCCTGGCGAGGTGCGGACGCCGCCTCAGCGGCGCACGCGCACGAGCAGCCGGCCGTGCACGCAGCGGGCGCGGATCTCGCGGCCGGGCTGGATCAGGTCGCCGTCGAGCTGGCGGGGGGCGTCGGCGTTGGCGCGGACGACGACCTCGCGCCCGGTCATCCGCGTGATGGTCTCGTCGGTGCGCGGGCTGCGGCTGAGCACGCGCGCGGCGAGCGGGATCCACGACAGGAAGCGGCGGGGGTAGAGCAGCACCACGTCGAGCTGGCCGTCGTCGATGGCGGCGTCCGGGATGAGCGGCATGCCGGCCTGCAGGCTGCCGACGTTGCCGACCACGACGGTGCGGGCGCGGTGGCGGGTGAAGTCGCCGCCGTCGACGGCGACCTCGACGCGGATCGCGGGGAACATCAGCGCCTTGAGCGCCGACCACACGTAGGCCAGCCAGCCCACCTTGGCCTTCACCTGCTCGTTGACGCCCTCCATGATCGCGGCGTCGAAGCCCATGCCGGCCATCACCAGGTAGGTGGTGTCCTCCATCTGGTCGCCGGAGACCTCGACCATGTCGATCGCCCGGTCCTGGCCGTTGAGCCCGACGTCGACGGCCGAGCGCAGGTAGAGCGGCAGGTCGAGGTTGCGGGCCAGCAGGTTGCCGGTGCCCGCGGGCACGATCCCGACGGGGATGCCGGTGCCCGCCAGCTCCTCGCAGACCGCGCGCACGGTGCCGTCGCCGCCGACCGAGAGCACCAGGTCGCAGCCCGAGACCGCGGCCTCGTGCGCCATGCCGTAGCCGGTGTCCTCCGGCGTGGTCTCCCACCACTGCACCGAGCTGTAGCCCGCCCCGCTCGCGAGGTCCTCGACCAGGGCGCGGAAGCGGGAGACGTCGTCGACCTTGACCGGGTTGAGCACCACGGCGAGGCGCTTGCGCTCCGAGGAGAGCGCCTGCGGCAGCGGCGTCGCCTTCTCGGCGATGCTCCGCGGCTTCGGGTCGTACGCCGCCCGCCAGCCCAGCACGATCGCCCCGGAGAGCAGGAAGCCGCCGAGCACGTCGGAGACGAAGTGCACGCCGAGGAAGAGTCGGTCGGCCCCGACGAGCAGCACCACGACGACGGCGAGCACGGTGACGATCCGGCGCACGTTGGCGCGGCGCACCAGCATCGCGGTGAGCACGATCGTCACGCCGGCGGCGCCGACGATGCCGCTGGAGTGGCCGGAGGGGAAGGAGAAGCTCTCCAGCTGCAGCATCGCCAGCTCGGGGCGCTCGCGGGCGACCAGGAGCTTGGTGGCGGTCGTCGCCACCCACACCGTCGCCATCACGCCGACCGTCCAGATCGCCGCGCGGCGGTAGCCCTTCCACAGCAGCGCCGCGGCGGTCACGACCGTCGCCGCGGTCAGCGGCAGGGTGTCGAAGGTCGCGCTCACCCCGCGCCAGAAGGCCTCCAGCCAGCCGTGCTCCTCGGTGAGGGCCTGGGGCCCGGAGCCCACGGCCTCGTCGAGCTCGCGCAGCGGCGCCCACTCGAGCACCACCAGCGCGAGCAGGACGCCGAAGAGCGCCAGGCAGGTCACGGCCCCGATCACACGCGCGCGTCGCCGCTGCTGCTGGTCACTCACGGTCAGTGAGTATCACGCAGGCGACCCGGCAAACCCCGCACGCCCGTGCCCACGTGAGAGCCCGGTCACCCTGCGGAGAGCCCGGCGGGTGCGCCCCGAGCCCACCCACCGCACAACTCGGTACGGCGGGGGCGGAGCCGCTCGATACGCTCGGCGGGTGATCGACCCACGAGTGCTCCGCGACGACCCCGACCGCGTCAAGGCCGCCCAGGCCAAGCGCGGGCTCTCCGGCGACGCCGTCGACCGGGCGCTCGCGGCCGACACCGCCCGCCGCACCGCCATCGCCGACTTCGAGCGGCTGCGCGCCGAGCAGAAGCAGCTGGGCAAGCAGATCCCGCAGGCGCAGGGCGAGGAGAAGGCCGAGCTGCTCGCGCGCACCAAGACGCTGTCGGCCGACGTCCGCACCGCCGAGACCGCGCAGACCGAGGCCGACGAGGAGTGGCGCCAGGCGCTGCTCGCGATCCCCAACCCGGCGGCCGACGACGCGCCCGCGGGTGGCGAGGACGACTACACCGTCATCTCCGAGCACGGCACCAAGCGCGACTTCGAGGCCGAGGGCTTCACCCCGCGCGACCACGTCGAGCTCGGCAAGATCCTCGGCGCCATCGACATCGAGCGTGGCGCGAAGGTGTCGGGCTCGCGCTTCTACTACCTCACCGGCGCCGGCGCCGACCTGGAGTTCGCGCTGGTCAACATGGCGCTCGACCAGGCGCGCGGCGCCGGCTTCACCACCATGGTCCCGCCCACGCTGGTGCGCCCGCGCGCCATGGAGGGCACCGGCTTCCTCGGCCAGGCCGCCGACGACGTCTACCGCATCGAGGGGCAGGACACCTACCTGGTGGGCACCTCGGAGGTCCCGCTGGCGGCGTACCACTCCGACGAGATCCTCGACGCCGACACGTTGCCCCGGCGCTACGTCGCGTTCAGCCCCTGCTTCCGCAAGGAGGCAGGCTCGCACGGCAAGGACACGCGGGGGATCTTCCGCGTCCACTGGTTCGACAAGGTCGAGATGTTCACCTACACCACCCTCGAGGACGCCGCCGAGGAGCACCTGCGCCTGCTGGGCTGGGAGAAGGAGTGGCTCGACAAGCTCGAGCTCGCCTACCGCGTGATCGACGTCGCCGCCGGCGACCTCGGCCTCTCGGCGGCCCGCAAGTACGACTGCGAGGCGTGGATCCCCACGCAGGGCCGCTACCGCGAGCTGACCTCGACCTCCGACTGCACCGACTTCCAGACCCGCCGGCTCGGCATCCGCGGCCGCTTCGGCGACGACGTCAAGCCCGTCGCCACGCTCAACGGCACGCTCACCGCCATCCCCCGCACCATCGTGGCGCTGCTCGAGACCCACCAGCAGGCCGACGGCTCGGTGCGGGTGCCGGCCGCGCTGCAGCCCTACCTGCAGGGTCGCGAGCTGCTGGAGCCGGTCGTTGGCTGAGGCCGCGCCGCTCCCCGACGCCTGGCGACCCCGGCTGGTCGCGCTCGACATCGACGGCACCCTGCTGCAGTGGGTCGAGGGCGAGGGGCAGCTGCGCGAGCGCGTCTCGCCGGCGGTGTACGCCGCGGTGCGCGCCGCGCAGGACGCCGGCGCCCACATCGTGCTCGCCAGCGGCCGCTCCCCCCACGGCATGCTCCCGGTCGCCGACCTGCTCGGCCTGCCCGCGGGCAGCGACGAGCCGCTGTGGCTGGTCTCCTCCAACGGCGCGGTCATCTCCCGCTACCCACCCTTCGAGGTGGTCGAGGAGACCACCTTCGACGCGAGCGCCACGGTGCACGCCGTGCTCGAGCAGCACCCCGAGGCGCTCGTGGCCGTCGAGGAGCGCGGGGTCGGCTACAAGGTGAGCCGGCCCTTCCCCCCGGGCGAGCTCTCCGGCGAGATGCTGGAGACGCCGATCGAGGAGATCGTCGGCGACCCGGTCAGCCGCGTCATCATCCGCGACCCCTCGGCGTCGGTGGAGGACTTCATCGCCACCGCCGAGCGGCTCGGCCTGCAGGGCACGGAGTACTTCATCGGCTGGACCGCCTGGCTCGACCTGCAGCCGCCCGGCGTCTCCAAGGCCTCGGGGCTGCAGCTGGTCTGCGACCACCTCGGTCTCTCCGCCGACGACGTGCTCTCCATCGGCGACGGCCGCAACGACCTGGAGATGCTGCGCTGGTCCCGTCGCGGCGTGGCGATGGGCCAGGCGCCGCAGGTGGTGCACGACAGCGCCGACGCCTCCACCGGCACGGTCGACGAGGACGGCGCGGCCACCGAGATCCGGCAGTGGTTCCCCTGAGCGGCCCCACCGCGGGGTCCGAGCCGGTCGACTGCGTGACCACCGCCCGGCTGCGCCTCCCGCTGGTCAGCGCCGAGGACGCCGCGGGCATGCTCGCCGGTCGCCGCCGCGTCTCCTGGCACCCCGACTACCCCCGGCGGGCCGACCAGGACGCCGCGTCGCTCGTGGCCGACCCGCCCTCGGGCTGGGGCCTGCGCCACGTCGTGCGCACCGGCGACGGCACCACGCTGGGCTCCGCGGGCTTCCACGGACCGCCGGCCCCGGCCCCCGACGAGGTGGCCGAGGTCGAGGTCGCGCTCGGCCTGGTCGCCGACGCGCGACGCCACGGCGCGGGACGCGAGGCGCTGGAGGGCCTGCTGGCGGAGGCCGACCGGCTCCAGGTCCGCGTGCGTGCGGCCGTCGCCCCCGACAACACCGCGGGGCTGCGGCTGCTCGCGCGCTGCGGCTTCACCGAGCTGCGCGGCTCTCGCGAGGGCGGCGAGCTGGTCATGGTGCGTCCCCGCCCGGTCACCGCATGAGCGTCCGGCTCGTCGCGACCGACCTCGACGGCACCCTGCTGCGCAGCGACGGCACCGTCTCGCCGCGCACGGCGTCGACCCTCGCGGCCGCGCACGACGCCGGCCTCGACGTCGTCTTCGTCACCGGGCGGCCGCTGCGCTGGGCCGCGCAGGTCTTCGCGCACGTCGGCGGCCACGGCCTGTGCATCTGCGCCAACGGCGCGCTCGTGTGGGACGTCGACGCCGACCGGCCACGGCTGCAGCGCACCCTCGACGCCGGCGACGCCCTCGCGGTCGCCGAGGCCGTGCGGGCGGCGTACCCCGGCGCCGGCTTCGCGGCCGAGACGCTGCAGGGCTTCGCCGTCGAGCCGGCGTACCAGCCCCGCTGGCAGGTCGGCTCCGACGTGCCCCGGCTGCCGCTGCCCGACCTGCTCGCGGCGCCGGTGCTCAAGCTGCTGGTGCGCCACGGGTCGCTGGTCGCCGACCAGTACGCCGCGCACGTCGCCGAGCTGGCGGGCGAGCGCGCCACGGTCACGTGGTCCGACCGCGACTCGCTGCTCGAGATCAGCGCCGCCGGGGTCACCAAGGCCTCGACCCTGGCGCTGCTCTGCGAGGAGCGCGGCATCACCGCGGCGCAGGTCGTGGCGCTGGGCGACATGCCCAACGACGTCGCCATGCTGCGCTGGGCCGGCACGTCGTACGCCATGTCGCAGGCGCACCCGCTGGCCGCGGAGGCGGCCACGCACCGCGCCGGGAGCAACGACGACGACGGCGTCGCCGAGGTCATCGAGAAGATCCTCGCCGGAGATGTCGAGACCGGCTCGGCGGCTCCGTCCCAGGGGTGAGAGCGGCCACGGGGGCCGCGACACCGGAGGAGAGATCACCATGAAGTACCTGCTGCTGAAGCACTACCGCGGCGGTCCCGAGCGCGTCGTCGACCACGGCCCGCTGGAGGAGTGGCGCCCCGAGGAGGTCGACGCCCACGTGGGCTACATGCGCGACTTCGCCCGGCGCCTGCAGGAGTCGGGCGAGTTCGTCGGGGAGCAGGCGCTCGCGCCCGGGGGCACCTTCGTGCGCTACGACGGCGAGGGCCGGCCGCCGGTCACCGACGGGCCCTTCGCCGAGACCAAGGACCTCGTCGCGGGCTGGATGATGATCGACGTCGAGGACGAGGCCCGCGCCCACGCGCTCGCGGCCGAGCTGTCGGCGGCGCCCGGGCCGGGCGGCGAGCCGCTGCACGAGTGGCTCGAGGTGCGACCCGTCTACGGCGCGGCGCCCACCGTCACCGACTGACCGTGGCCACCGCCGTCGACCCGCGACTGCTGCGCGACCTGGCGCCGCGGGTGCTCGGCGTCCTCGTCCGTCGCGGGGCCGACTTCGCGACGGCCGAGGACGCCGTGCAGGAGGCGCTGCTGCGCGCGTGGCAGCGCTGGCCCGACGACGGCGTCCCCGACGACCCGGAGGCCTGGCTGGTGACCGTGGCGTGGCGCTGCTTCGTCGACGCCGCCCGCTCCGAGGGTGCGCGCCGCCGCCGCGAGGACCGGGTGGCCACGGAGCCCGAGCCCGGCGCGGCCGCGACGTCCGACGACACCCTGCTGCTCCACTTCCTGTGCGCCCACCCGGTGCTCTCGCCCACCTCGGCGGTGGCGCTGACGCTGCGCGCCGTGGGTGGCCTGACCACCCGCGAGGTGGCCGCGGCCTACCTGGTGCCCGAGGCGACCATGGCCCAGCGGATCAGCCGCGCCAAGCGCACCGTGGCCGACGCCGGTCTCGACGGACCGCGCGAGCTGGCGACCGTGCTGCGGGTGCTCTACCTCGTCTTCAACGAGGGCTACTCGGG
>JBQGFI010000366.1:0-6637 GCA_052040065.1 Marmoricola sp. | reverse complement strand
CTGCGGCGGCGCCGGGGCGGCAGCGAGCGCCTGCTCGCCTACCAGCTCGAGCGCCGCTGGCGCGACCTCGACGGCGCGGCCGTCAACACCTACCTCGGGGGGCTCTTCGAGGACCTCACGGCCAAGGACTTCCGCACCTGGCACGCCACCGTGCTCGCGGCGGCGGCGCTGGCGGCGTCGGAGGAGAAGGGCGAAACCAAGCGCTCGCGCCAGCGCGCCATCCGCGCCGCCGTCACCGAGGTCTCGGAGTACCTCGGCAACACCCCGACGATCGCCCGCAACAGCTACATCGACCCCCGCGTCATCGACCTGTACGAGGCCGGGACGACGATCGACCCCGAGCTGGTGAGCCGGACCTACGACAGCCCGGCGGAGAAGCAGCGCACACTGGAGGCGGCGGTGCTCGACCTGCTGCGCTGAGGGCTGTGTCGTGCGCGACGCGGCGCGGCCCATCGCGCATGCTTGTCCTGACCGACGCCCCCAGCGCGTAGGCTCCCGCCGAGCATCCTTCGACGCGGCCGGACGGTCGCCAACGAGAGGCACACCTTCATGACCGCTCCGACCGCTCCGCCCGTCCTCGAGGAGCCGGCGCGACTGCGAGCCGCGGGATGGGCCCTCCACGTCTACACCGCCAGCGGCACGGCGATCGCCTTCCTGGCGCTGGCCGCCGCCGTCGGCGGCGACGAGGTCGCCGCCCTGTGGTGGCTCTTCCTGGCCCTCCTGATCGACGGCACCGACGGGATGCTCGCCCGCCGGCTGCGCGTCAAGGAGGTCATCCCGGTCTTCGACGGTGCGCGGCTCGACGACATCGTCGACTACATCACCTACTGCTTCGTGCCGGTCTTCATGCTCTGGAACGGCGGCTACCTGCCCGAGGGACCCGTCGGCTCCGTGCTCGCGGTGCTGCCGCTGCTCGCCTCGAGCTACCAGTTCTGCCGCGCCGACGCCAAGACCGACGACCACTGCTTCCTGGGCTTCCCCAGCTACTGGAACGTGGTCGCCTTCTACGTGATCGTGCTCGGGCTGGCGCCGCTGACCACCGCGGTGATCCTGCTGACCTGCGTGGCGCTGGTCTTCGTGCCGGTCAAGTACATCTACCCGTCCCGCACCCGCCACGCCCGCGCGCTGAACCTGGCGCTGGCCGGCGGCTGGTTGGTGACCTACGCCGTGCTCCTCGCGCAGGTCCCCGACCCGAGCCCGCTGGTCGTGGCCGCCTCGCGGGCCTACGTCGCCTACTACGCCGTCACGAGCGTGGTCATGACGCTGCGGGGGCGGGTCACCGCCTGAGTCGGCGCCCGACGCTCACAGCGTGGGGCTGACCAGCACCTTGACGTTCTCCTCCTTGTTGTCGATCAGCTCGCGGAAGCCGTGCTCGACGATGTCGTCGAGCCCGATGCGGCCGGTGATGAACTGGAAGGGGTCGACCTTGCCGTCGCGCACCAGCGCGATCGTCGCGGGGTGGTCGCCGCAGTAGGCCAGCGAGCCGAGCACGTTGACCTCGCGGAAGACCAGGTCGTTCATCTGCACCGTCGCCTCGTGGCCCCAGATGGCGACGTTGACGCAGGTGCCGCCGGCCCGCGTGGAGCGGATCGCCGTCGCCAGGACCTGGTCGATCCCGGCGCACTCGAAGGAGACGTCGGCGCCCCGGCCCGCGGTGATCTCCTGCACCGCCTCCACCACGTCGACCTCGCGCGGGTCGAGCACGTGGTCGGCACCGGCGACGTGCGCCTTCTGCTTGCGGACCGCCGCCGGCTCCACGACGATCACCTCCTCCACGCCCACCGCCTTCAACGAGGCGGTGGTGACCAGGCCGATCGGTCCGGCCCCGAAGACGAGCGCGGAGTGCCGCGGCTGGGCGCCGGAGAGGCGGACGGCGTGGTAGGCGACGGCGAGCGGCTCGACGAGCGCCCCCACGTCGGTGCCGAGCTCGCCGAGCGGGTGGATCCACCGCCGCTCGGCCACGACGTACTGCGAGAAGCCGCCGCCGGCGCCGGAGAGCCCGACGAAGCCCAGCGTGGCGCAGACGTTGTAGCGACCCTGGGTGCAGGCGTCGCAGCGTCCGCACACCAGGTAGGGCTCCACCACCACCCGGTCGCCGACGGCGAGGTCGTCGACACCCTCACCGAGCTCGGCCACCACGCCGGCGAACTCGTGGCCCAGGGTCAGCGGGTAGCTCTCCCCGGTCAGCGGGTGCGGCGCCTCGGGGGTCGGCGCGAAGATCGGCCCCTCGAGGTACTCGTGGAGGTCGGTGCCGCAGATGCCGCACCACTCCACCTCGACCTTCACGGTGCCGGCACGCGTGGCCGGCTCGGGGACGTCGTCGACGCGGACGTCGCCGCGGCCGTGGAAGCGTGCTGCCTTCATCGTGGGTCTCCTCAGCCGGTGTGGTGCACGGGAGCGAGGGCGTGCACGGGGGTGTCGATGCCCTCGAAGCGCGCCTTGAGCTGCAGCGCGAGGTAGAGCGAGTAGTGCCGCGACTGGTGCAGGTTGCCGCCGTGCATCCACAGGTGGTCCACCTGGGTCGGCTTCCACATGTTGCGCTGCTCGCCCTGCCACGGCCCGGGGTCCTTGGTGGTGTCGGAGCCGAGACCCCAGCACTTGCCGAGCCGGTCGGCGGTCTCCTGGTCGACCAGGTCGGCCACCCACCCGTTCATCGAGTTGTAGCCGGTCGCGAAGACGACCACGTCGGCCGGCAGCTCGGTGCCGTCGTCGAGCACCACGGCGTCCTCGGTGAGCCGCACCACCTGGCCGTGCACGAGCTTGACCTCGCCGTCGGCGACGAGGTCGGCCGCGCCCACGTCGATGTAGTAGCCCGAACCGCGTCGCAGGTACTTCATGAAGAGGCCGGACCCGTCGTCGCCCCAGTCGTGCCAGAAGCCCGAGGCCTCGAGACGCTCGTAGAAGTCCTTGTCGCGCTCGGCCATCGCCTCGTACGCCGGGATCTGGAAGGTGTGCAGGATCCGGTACGGCAGCGAGGCGAAGATCATGTCGGCCTTCTCCGTGGTGACGCCGGCCGCCAGGGCCCGCTCGGAGTAGAGGTCGCCCAGGCCGATGTCCATCAGGCTGTCGCTCTTGACGATGTGGGTGGAGGAGCGCTGCACCATGGTGACGTCGGCGTCGTGCTCCCACAGCGCCCCGCAGATGTCGAAGCTGGAGTTGTTGCTGCCGATCACGACGGCCCGCTTGCCGGCGTAGGCGTCAGGCCCGGGGTGGCGCGAGGAGTGGTGGACGTCGCCGCGGAAGACGTCGACGCCCTCGATCTCCGGCATCCGCGCCTTGCCCGACATGCCGGTGGCGAAGACGACGTGGGTGGGACGCAGCGTGAGGGGCTTGCCCTCGCGCTCCACCTCGACGGTCCACTCCTGCGCCTCGTCGCTCCAGGTGGCCGAGGTCGCCGTGGTGTTGGACCAGTAGGGCACCTCCATGATCCGGACGTAGGACTCCAGCCAGTCGCCGATCTTGTCCTTCGGCGCGAAGACGGGCCAGTTGTCGGGGAACTTCAGGTAGGGCAGGTGGTCGTACCAGACCGGGTCGTGCAGGCACAGGCTCTTGTAGCGGCTGCGCCACTGGTCCCCCGGCCGGGGGTGCTTGTCGACCACCAGCGCGGGCACGCCGAGCTGGCGCAGCCGTGCGCCGAGACCGATGCCGCCCTGGCCGCCGCCGATCACCAGCACGTAGGGCTGCGTGGTGCTGCCGAGGCTCTCGGCCTCGGCCTGCCGGGCCTCCTTCCACGTCACGCGGTCCTTGCGCGCCCCGTGGTTGACCCCCTTGGGGCGGTGGGTGCCGCGGGGCTCCTCGTGCCCCTTCAGCTCGTAGAGCGCGGTCAGGAGGGTCCAGGCCCGGTCGGCCCCGTCCTCCTCCTTGAGCCGGAGCAGGCCGTTGCCCCGCCCGACCGCGGTCTCGAAGGAGATCCAGGCGGTCACGACACCGTCGGCCTCCTCGGCGGGCTCGGAGGTCGCGAAGCCGGAGGGCGCGACGTGCTCGAGCTGCTCGCCGAGCATGCCGGCGATCTGCTCGCGACCCTCGGAGGTGTGCAGGTTCCAGGTGAAGGCGACGAGGTCGCGCCAGTAGGACTCGGTGGCGAACATCCCCGCGGCGGCCTCGACGTCCCGCGCGCGCAGGGCCGCCTCGAAGTCGGCGAGCCACCGCTCGGCCCTGGCCTGGGCCGAGTCCTGGTCTGACTCTTGGCTCGCGGGGGCCTCGGTGGCGCGTTCGGGGGCCTGGGTCATGGGATCTCCTCGCCGGGGACGTGTGGGATGGTGGTGTGACCGAGCACACATCGCCGGCGAGGGTCGGCGACAGGGTTGCAGCACGTTGCAAAGGACCACCCGTGACCGAGCCCACCCACGAAGTCGCCCTGCGGCGCACCCGCGAGGCGGCACTCAGCGGTGCGCCGGCGGCGTCCACGGGGTCGCCGCGCGGCCCGGTGGCCGCCTCGTGGCGCCGGGTGGCGGCCGGAGGGCTCGACCCCGGCTCGGTCCCGGAGGTGCCGCCGCTCTCGGGCACCGAGCTGGAGCGTCGCCGGTCCGAGAGCGGGCTGGCCGACTTCGTGCCGCGGCTGACCCAGACGCTGGCCTCGGTGATCGACGCGGGCCAGATGGTGGTCGTCGCCGACGCCGACGGGCGGGTGCTGTGGCGTGCCGGCTCCAGCGGCGTACGGCGCGCGGCCGACGACCTCGGCTTCGTCGGGGGGTCGGCGTGGACCGAGGGCAACGTCGGCACCAACGCGATCGGCACCGCACTGGTGCTCGACGAGGGCGTGCACATCCAGGGCCCCGAGCACTTCTGCGAGTCGCACACCCGGTGGGGCTGCGCCGCCGCTCCCATCAAGGACCCCTGGTCGGGACGCACGCTCGGTGTCGTCGACGTGAGCGGCCCCTCGCGAGGGATGCACCCCGCCGAGCTGGCCCTGGTCGAGCTCGCCGCGCGGATGACCAGCCTCGAGGTGGCCGAGCGCCACCGGACCGAGCTCGACCGGCTGCGCGCCGTCGCCGCCCCCGTGCTCGCGGGCCTGACGGGGGACGCGCTGGCGGTCGACCGCTACGGCCACCTGGCGGCGGCCGTCGGCTCCCGGGCCCCCGACCGGGTCGCGCTCCCCCACGACGTGGCCGGCGGGCGGCTGTGGCTGCCGACGCTGGGACCTGCCGTCGCGGAGCCGCTCGCCGGCGGCTGGCTGCTGCGCCTGGACGCCGAGGCCGGCGACGGCGCCGAGGCCACCTCGCTCACGCTCGACCTCACCTCCGGGCCGGTCGTCCTCGTCGACGGCGCGGCGGGCCACTGGTCGCGCCGGCTCTCGCCCCGGCACGCCGAGATCCTGCTGGCGCTGGTGCGGGCGGGCTCGTCGGGACGCACGGCCGCGGGCCTCGCCGACGACCTCTTCGCCGACCCCGGCAGGGTCGTGACGGTGCGCGCGGAGCTGTCGCGGCTGCGGCGCGCCCTGGGCGGGGTGCTGCTCTCCTCGCCGTACCGCGTCGCCCCGGGGGTCGCCACGGTGCTGCGCCTCCCGGCCGACCGCCGCGCGGTGCTCCCGGGGTCGAGCGCCCCGGTGGTGCGCCGCCTCGCCGATGAGTCCTGAGCCCGCTGCGGGTCATCCCTGCACCCACCCGAGCGAGGAGCCCACCATGTCCATCAGCCCCACCACGTCGATCACCACCTGCCTGTGGGTCAACGGGCACGACCTGCGCGAGGTCGCCGACTACTACCTCGAGGTCTTCGACGGCGAGGTGACCGGTGACTCGCCCTACACCGTCCAGGTGACGCTCGACGGCGTCCCCTTCACCCTGCTCCAGGGCGGCGAGACCCGCTTCGAGCCCAACGAGTCGGTCTCCTTCGCCCTCTCCCTGCCCGACCAGGAGTCGGTCGACCGCTACTGGGACCACTTCGCCAAGGAGGGCGAGCCCAGCGCCTGCGGCTGGATCAAGGACCGCTACGGCTTCTCCTGGCAGGTCGTGCCGACCCGGCTCTACGAGATGCTCACCGGCGACGACGCGGAGGCCACCGCCCGCGTCACCGAGTGCTTCATGCAGGTGCACGGACGCGCCTTCGACATCGCCGAGCTGGAGGCGGCGTACGCCGGGCGCTGACGCGGCGCCGGCTCAGTGCAGCGAGCGGTTCTCGTACGGCGTCGAGAGCACGATCGTGGTGCGCGTGGTGACGTGCGCCTGCGCGCGCACCCGGCCCAGCAGGTCCTCGAGATCGCCCGGCGTCGCCACGCGCACCTTCAGGATGTAGGACTCCTCCCCCGCGACCGACCAGCACGACTCGATCTCGGTGACGTCCTCGAGCAGCTGCGGGTAGTCGTCGGGCCGCGAGACGTCGATCGGCGTGATCGAGATGAAGGCCGTCAGCGGCTTCCCGGCAGCCGCGTGGTCGATCGTGGCGCCGTAGCCCAGGATCAGGCCACGCTCCTCGAGCCGCTTGACCCGCTGGTGCACCGCGCTGGTGGAGAGACCGGTCGCCTTGCCGAGCTGGGTGTAGCTCATCCGCCCGTCGTCGGCGAGCAGGCGCAGGATCTGGCGGTCGGTCTTCTCCACGAGGGCGACCCTAGCCCCGCCGCGTCACGTGCCTGCGACTCAGCGCCACCGCCGGCGTGCCAGCCCGCCTAGGCTCTGCGCATGCCGTCCGACAGCGCCGCTCC
>JBQGFI010000365.1:0-2489 GCA_052040065.1 Marmoricola sp. | reverse complement strand
GGGGGGGCCCCCCCCCCCCCCCCGCGTCCCCCGCCGGGGGCGGCCCCCCCCCCCCGGGGCCCCCCCCCCGCCGGCCCCACGGTCAGGTCAGCCGGTGAGGGTCAGGAGGGCCAGGAACTCTCGATGTTGTCGAGCGTGGTCTGGTCGTCCTGCCCGGTGATCCAGGCGGTCATCTGCTTCCAGAAGGCGTCCGCGCCGACCGCGCCGGGCATCAGGTCCGAGCCGTCGAAGCGGAAGGTCGCCTCGGGGTCCTGGAAGATCTCGGCGGAGAGCTGGTCGAGCGGGCTGGTCAGGTTCTCGATGTCCAGCCCGGTGTTGGCGCTGACCCAGCCACCGTTGGGCGTGGCCTTGGCCTTCTCGTTGGCCCACACGTCGGAGGACAGGTAGACCTGGAAGGCCTGGACCTCGGGCCGGTCGGCGAACGCCGCGACGAACTCGCCACCGCCGAGGACGGGCTGGCCGAACTCCTCGCTGATCGTGGGCAGGTAGAAGGCGAAGACGTCGCCCTCCTCCGACACGTCGGTGCCCTCGGGCCACTGGGCGGCGTAGAAGCTCGCCTGACGGTGCATGCCGCACTCGCCCTCGAGCACCGGGAGGCCACCCTCCTGGAAGGCGGTCGTGGCGATGGACTTGACGTCGCCGATGCCACCGTTGACGTAGTCCTCGTTCTTCAGGATGTCCCCGACGCGGCCGATGGCCTCGAGCACGGAGTCGTCGTTGAACGGGATCTCGTGGTTGACCCAGTCGTCGTAGTTGTCGGCGCCGCTGACGCGGAGGACCAGGTCCTCCATCCAGTCGGTGGTGGGCCATCCGGTGGCGTCACCGGACTCGATGCCGGCGCACCACGGCTTGATGCCGTCGTCGACCATCTGGTCGGAGAGGGCGATCATGTCGTCCCAGGTCTCGGGGACCTCGTAGCCGTTGTCGGCGAAGACCTTGGGGGAGTACCAGACGAAGGACTTCACGTTGGCGCCCAGCGGCGCGGCGTAGAAGGTGCCGTCGACGGTGCCGTACTCCTTCCAGGCCGGGTCGAAGAACTCGTCGACGTTGGCGGCCGCACCCTCGGGAGCCGCGACGACCTGGCCGCTGTCCTCGACGAGCGTGCGCAGCAGGCCCGGCTGGGGGATGTAGGCGATGTCGGGGGCGTTGCCGCCCTGGACCCGCACCGTGAGCTGCGCCTCGAACTCCGAGGAGCCCTCGTAGGCGATCTCGGCGCCGGTGCACTCGGTGAAGACCTCGTAGCTCTTCTTCTGGGCCGCGTCCTCGGGGGCGATGATCGAGGTGTAGACGCTGACCTCGGTGCCGGACAGGTCGCCGAACTCGACCAGGCCGAGGTCCTCGCAGACCTGGTTGCCCTCGCCCGGCGAGGTGCCCCCGGCGGTGTTGGTCTCTCCGTCGTCGCCACCACCGCCACAGGCGGTGAGGACCATCGCCGTGCTGGTCAGCACCGCGGCGGCGGCCAGCCGGCGGCGTTGCGTGAGTCGTCGCATCGCTTCTCGCTTCTCTCTTGTCGGGTGGCCCGCGAGGGCGCGTGAGTCGGGCTGATGAAAGCGCTTGCGCGGATGTGACGTCAAGCACACGAGGTCACGAAGAGGTAACAGCGCCGTCGTCCCGCGGAAATCGGGTGCAAGCGCTTGCGTGCGCATGTCATCAGGACTAGACCACCAGGCAGGACGCCACCGCGGCGCACCCTTGGCGTGCGTGACCGGGTCGCCTACTGTGAGCGCCGTCACTTACCACGGATCGTCCGGCACGTACCTGCCGGTGACTGACAGAGAAGAGAGCACACATGGCTGCGATCAGCTTCAAGAAGGCCCAGCGCTGGTATCCCGGCGCCGACAAGCCGGCGGTGCCCGGCATCGACCTCGACATCAACGACGGCGAGTTCATGGTGCTCGTCGGACCGTCCGGGTGCGGCAAGTCCACCACGCTGCGGATGCTCGCGGGCCTCGAGGAGGTCAACGACGGGCAGATCTTCATCGGTGACCGCGAGGTCACCAAGCTCCCCCCGAAGGACCGTGACATCGCCATGGTCTTCCAGAACTACGCGCTCTACCCGCACATGAGCGTGGCCGACAACATGGGCTTCGCGCTGACGATGGCCAAGATGAAGCCCGAGGAGCGCAAGAAGCGCGTCGAGGAGGCCGCCCGCATCCTCAACCTCACCGAGTACCTCGAGCGCAAGCCCAAGGCGCTCTCCGGAGGCCAGCGCCAGCGCGTCGCGATGGGTCGTGCGATCGTCCGGCAGCCGCAGGTCTTCTGCATGGACGAGCCGCTGTCGAACCTCGACGCCAAGATGCGGGTGCAGACCCGCACCGACATCGCCAAGCTGCAGGCCGACCTCGGCATCACCACCGTCTACGTCACCCACGACCAGGTCGAGGCCATGACGATGGGCGACCGCGTCGCCGTGATGAAGGACGGCGTGCTGCAGCAGGTCGACACCCCGCTGGCGCTCTACGACCGCCCGGTCAACCTCTTCGTCGCGG
>JBQGFI010000364.1:0-13023 GCA_052040065.1 Marmoricola sp. | reverse complement strand
CAGTCCCACTGGCCGTGCATGACGTTGTGGCCGATCTCCATGTTCTCCAGGATCTTGGCCACGCCCAGCATGGCGGTGCCGGCGACCCAGGCCGGTCGCCAGCGGCTGGCGAAGAGCGTCACGCGCCCGGCCGCCGCCAGGCCGCGCTGCACCTTGATGAGCCGGTTGATGTACGCCGCGTCGGCGTCGCAGCGCGACTCCTCGATGTCCTGCCGGATCTGGTCCAGCTCTCGTCCGAGCTCCTCCACCTCCTCGCTGCTGAGGTGGGTGTACTCCTTGACGTCCGCGATGGCCATGTGGCGTCCCTTCGGGTCGGCGGTGTCGGGTCGGTCGGGTGGGTGGCTCAGATGTCGAGCGTGCAGTCGCCGGCGAGCGCGGTGACGCAGGTCTGGATCCGCTCGTTGGGGCCGGAGAGCTCCTCGCCGCTGCGCAGGTCACGCACGGTGCCCTCGACGAGGGTGAGCGTGCAGGTGTGGCAGATGCCCATGCGGCAGCCGTAGGGCATGCCGACACCGGCCGCCTCCCCCGCCTCCAGCACGGTCTCGGCGCCGTCGGCGTCGTAGGACCTGTTGGTGTTGGAGAAGGTCAGGGTGCCGCCCTCGGCGCCGTCGCCGCCGAGGTCGAGGGAGAAGCGCTCCAGGTGCAGGCGCTCCTCGAGCCCGGCCGCCTCGAAGGCCTCCTCGCAGGCGTCGAGCATCGGGGCCGGGCCGCAGGCGTAGGTCTCGCGCTGGCGCCAGTCGGGGCAGAGCTCCTCGAGGTCGTCGGGGAAGCTCAGCACGCCGTCGGCGTCGGTGTGCTGCTCGTGCAGGGAGAAGCCGTCGTGCTCGTCGGCGAGCCGGCGCAGCTCGTCGCGGAAGATCATCCGCTCCTCGGTGGTGGAGCTGTAGACGAGGCGGACGTCCGGCAGGGAGCCGCGCCGGTGCAGGGTGCGCAGCATCGCCATCACCGGTGTGATCCCGCTGCCGCCCACCAGGAAGAGCATCCGGGCGGGCGGGGGGTCCGGGAGCACGAAGTCGCCCTGCGGCTCGGCCAGGCGCACGATGGTGCCGGGCTCCAGGCCGGAGACCAGGTGCTCGGAGAGGAAGCCCTCGGGCATGGCGCGCACCGTGATGGAGATGGTCCCGCCCGAGCGCCGCGGCGGCGAGGAGACCGAGTAGGAGCGCCAGTGGAACTTGCCGTCGACCTGGATGCCGATGCCGACGTACTGCCCCGGCCGGTGGTCGAAGCGCCAGCCCCAGCCCGGACGGATCACGAGGGTGGCCGCGTCGTCGGTCTCCCGCACGACCTCCTCGATGCGCCCGCGCAGCTCGCGGGAGGTCCACAGCGGGTTGACCAGGCGCAGGTAGTCGTCCGGGCTCAGCGGCGTGGTGATGCGCGAGCCGACGCGACGCACGGACTCCCAGCTGATGCGCTCCGCGACCATCAGGCTCCCCTCTCGTGACTGCCTGCTGAGTGAACGACTGTCCACTCACGACGTTATTACCCAGGGGTCACCAACTGAACCAGTCGCGGGCCGGCTTGTCCGGAGAACTACGATCGGAGCATGGGATACGAGGTCGACAAGACCGATGCGCAGTGGCGCGAGGAGCTCAGCGCCGAGGAGTTCCACGTGCTGCGCCAGGCCGGCACCGAGCGCCCCTTCGTGGGCGAGTACACCGACACCAAGACCGAGGGCGTCTACTCCTGCCGCGCCTGTGGGGCGGAGCTCTTCCGCTCCGAGACCAAGTTCGACTCCCACTGCGGGTGGCCGTCGTTCTACGCGCCGCTGGCCGAGGAGCGGGTGGAGTACATCCAGGACCGCAGCTTCGGCCAGGTCCGCACCGAGGTGCGCTGCGCCACCTGTGGCTCCCACCTCGGTCACGTCTTCGAGGGCGAGGGCTACGGCACCCCCACCGACCTGCGCTACTGCATCAACTCCATCAGCATGAAGCTCGAGCCCGTCAGCGAGAACGCCGAGGGGTAGTCAGCCCGCCGGCCGCAGCGCCGAGGTCACCTCGACGACGTCGTCGCCGTACGTCGCGTCGAGCTCCTGCTGCAGCGTGCCGTCGTCGTGCACGACCGTGAGGTCGACGCGCTCCCCCGTGCTCGACACCAGCAGCGCGAGGTCGTCGCGCGCGCGGAGCTCGCGGGCGACGCCCTCGAGCTCGCGGCGGGAGTGCGCTGCCGGCGTCACGCAGACGTCGCCGTCGTACGCCGCCCGCAGCGCGCGCTCCGCCGCGGCGAGGTCGGTCTCGTCGCCGGTGACCGTCACGTCGAGCACGAGGCGCACGGGGTCGGTGGCGCCGCCCTCGAACCCGCCGCCCGCGGACGTCGCGCGCGACCCGTCGTCGCCCCACACCTGCCCGACGCCGTCGATCCGCTCTGCCAGTCGGAGGGCGCGCTGGAAGCCCGCGTCCTGCCACCCGTCGGGGGGTGCGGGGGCCCAACCGCCGCGCGGCTCCGGGCACCGGGTGGAGAAGTCGCTCACCGCCGGGGAGTCGTCGAAGTCGCGCGCCCCGGCCTCCCGGGGGTCCTCGGTGAGCGTGAGGGTGGTGCCGTCCCAGGTGCCCGTGACGACGTACTCGCCCCAGCGCACGCCGGCCGCCGACTCGTGCTCCACCGAGCGCCAGGACCACCCGGCCACCGCCGGCCCGCCGCACTGCGGCGGGTAGGACTCCATGACGCCGCCGAGGCACAGCACGGGGCCATCAGCGTCCTCGAGCACGGTGCCGACCGCGGTGTACTCCTGGGTGGGGTCGGGCCGCGGGCTGGACGCGGCCCCGGGGCCGCCGGGACCACTGCCGCACGCCGCCACGACCAGCGTCAGCAGGAGGAGCCCCGGGGTCCGCATGGTGGTGCGACGCACCACGCGCCACGCGGGTTCCGTCACCGCAGGCTGTCGAGCACCTTCGCCACGCGGCGGTCCCGCGTGGCCTCGGTCTTCGCCTCGAGGACCTGCCGCACCGCCTCCTTGCGGCGACTCGGGGCGAGAGCGTCGAAGGCTTCGCGCAGGCCAGCCCCCGCGAGCGCCGCGCCCAGGGGCTCGGGCACCTCGACGCCACGGGGAGCGGCGTCGTGCTCCAGGGCGACCTCGTGCTCCTCACCGCCAGCCACGCCTGCAGCCTCCCGGTGCGCCCTCGACAGCGGAACCAGGTATCGCCCACCCATCACCGCGACGGTGGAGTCGTAGCTGTAGCCGGCGATCGTCACCCGCACCGGGACCCGTCTGCCCACGCCGAAACCCAGGACGACGGCCTCGGGCACCTCGATCCCCACGTTGTTGCCGTCTTGCAGCAGGGTCGTGGTGAAGGTGGGCATCGAGACCTCCTGGGTCCGGTCGGGTCCTGGCACCCGGTAGGACCCCGCTCGGGACCTGGACTAATCGACGCCGGCGCGCTGGCCGGATCGGGCCTCAGGGCAGCTGGGCCAGCAGCTCTGCGGGCTCGCGCCGGCGTCCGGTGTAGAAGGGGACCTCCTCGCGCACGTGGCGACGCGCCTCGGAGGCGCGCAGGTGGCGCATCAGGTCGACGATGCGGTGCAGCTCGTCGGCCTCGAAGGCCAGCAGCCACTCGTAGTCGCCCAGGGCGAAGCTGGCCACCGTGTTGGCGCGCACGTCGGCGAAGCCCCGCGCCATCTGGCCGTGCTCGGCGAGCATGGCGCGGCGCTCGGAGTCCTCCAGCAGGTACCACTCGGAGGAGCGCACGAAGGGGTAGACGCAGATGTAGTCGCGGGCGTCCTCCCCGGCGAGGAAGGCCGGGATGTGGCTCTTGTTGAACTCCGCCGGACGGTGCAGCGCCACCTGGCTCCACACCGGGTCGAGCCGCCGGCCGAAGCGGGTGGACCGGAGCCGGTGGTAGGCGGCCTGCACCTGCTCGACGGTCTCGGCGTGCCACCAGACCATGACGTCGGCGTCGGCGCGCAGCCCGGCGACGTCGTAGATCCCCCGCGTGACGACGTCGTCGGCCGCGAGCTTGGCCAGCAGGTCGGCGACCTCGGCCGCCTCGGCGTCACGATCGGCCTCGGGGCCCAGGAGGTCGCGCAGCCGGAAGACCGACCACATCGTGTAGCGGATGGTCTCGTTGAGCTCCTTGGCCCGCTTGCCGATGCTGGTCTCGCCGCTCATGGCTCCATTGTGTCAAGCCCCGCCAGCAGCGCGTCGACCGCCAGGTCCGCCGAGGCGATGCAGGCGGGGATCCCCACCCCGTCGTACGCCGCCCCGCACACGGCGAGACCGGGCAGGGCGGCGAGCCGGCGTCGCACGAGCGCGACGCGGTCGAGGTGCCCGACCGCGTACTGCGGGAGCGCGCCGCCCCAGCGCTGCACGTGGGTGTCGACCGGACGGACCTCGCCGCCGAGCGCCCGCCCGAGGTCCGCGAGCGCCAGCCGGACCAGCTCGTCGTCGTCGCGCTGCAGCGTCTGCTCCTCGCGGTGCCGGCCCATCGAGGCGCGCAGGAGCAGCAGTCCCCCGCCGGCCTCGCGCACCCAGTCCCACTTCGCGAAGGAGAAGGTCGAGGCCTTGACGTCGCGGCGCTCCGACGGCGGCACCAGGAAGCCCGAGCCCTCGGTGGGGGGCAGCGTCTCGGCGGGGACCGCGAGCGTCACCACCGCCACGGAGGCGGACTCGACCCGCCCCAGCGCCAGGGCGGCGTCCGGGGCGACGTCGCTCAGGAGCCGGGCGGTGGCGCGGGCCGGCGTGGCCAGGACCACGGCGTCGGCCTCGACGAGCTCGGGGTCGTGGGCCGAGCCGACGACGAGTCGCCAGCCGCCGGCCTCGCGGCGTGCGAGGTCGCGCACGGTCGCGTCGGTGCGCACCTCCACGCCGGCCCGGCGCAGGGCGTCGGCGACCACCTGCGGCAGGCGACCGACGCCACCGCGCACGCCGGCGAAGACGGGGCTCGCCGGGGCGCCGGCGGGAGGCAGCACCGCGGCCGCGGCGCGCGAGAGCGACCGGTGGCGCTCGAGCAGGGCCACGACCTGCGGGACGGCGGCCCGCGCGGAGATCTCGCGGGCGTGGCCGGCGTACACCCCGCCCAGGAGCGGCTCGACGAGCCGGTCGACGACCTCGGCACCCAGCCGCTCCTCGACCAGGTCACCGACACTCACGTCGCGCCCGGCGAGGTCGGTGGCGGGCAGCACGGTGTCGAGCCGGGCACGTGCCACGCCCCGGGTCGACAGCACGCCCTCGAGACTGCGCACGTCGCTCGGCACCCCCATCAGGGTGCGGGGCATCGGCACCAGCCGCGCGTGGGAGCCCTGGCGCAGCCAGAGCCGGGCGGCCGTCGTCGCGGGCACCACCAGGTCGTCGGCGAGGCCGACCTCCTCGGCGAGCGCCACACCCTCGGGACGGCGCCGCAGCATCGCCTCGGCACCGACGTCGACCTGCACCCCCGCCACCTGGGCCGTGCGCAGCGCGCCGCCCACCGACGGCGACCCCTCGAGCACCGTCACGCGCACGTCGGGACGTCGCTGGCGCAGCCGCCAGGCCGCCGTGAGCCCGGCGATGCCGCCCCCGACGACCACGACCTGAGCCACCCCGGCAGCGTCGCACACACCACCGGCGGAACCGCGGCGAGGTCGCCGACGTCCCAGCCGCATGACCCGCCGACAGCCCCGCCTCCTCCGCCTCGCCGCTCCCGCGCTCCTGCTCGCCCTGGCCGTGCCGCTCGCGGCGTGCTCCGGCGGCACGTCCACCTCCGAGAGCAGTGCCGGCGGCAGCACCGCAGGTGGCGACGCGGGCTCCGCCGCCGGGGGCTCCGAGGGGGACGAGGCCGCCGCACCCGAGGCGGCGCTGGCGGACGAGGACGCCGCGGGCGGGACCGGCGAGGCCGCGGGACGCGCCGAGCCGATGCAGCGCGCGGTCGTCTCGACCGGGCGTCTGGACCTGCGCACCGACGACGTCGACCGCGCCCGCCTCCAGGCGATGCGGCTGGTCCGGGGCTGGGGCGGCCTCGTGGCCGACGAGGAGACGAGCAGCGACGAGGGCGAGGCGGCGTACACGACCATGACGCTGCGGGTGCCGAGCGCGCGCTTCGCCACGGCGATGACCGAGCTCGCAGAGCTGGGCGAGGTGCGTGACCAGAGCCGCGCGGCCGAGGACGTGACGACCGAGGTGGTCGACGTCGCAGCCCGGCTGCGGGCCCAGGAGCGCAGCGTGCGGCGGATCGAGCAGCTGCTGGCCGAGGCCGAGGACCTCGGCGACGTCATCGCGATCGAGTCCGACCTCGCGCGACGGCAGGCCGACCTCGACTCGCTGAAGTCGCAGCAGGCCTACCTCGACGACCAGACGTCGCTCTCCACCATCTCGCTCTCCCTCGACCGCGAGTCGGCCCCGCCGCGCGACGACGACGACGCGGGCTTCCTGGCCGGGCTCGACTCGGGGTGGTCGGCCATGGTCGGCGCGGCGACCGTGCTCGCGACCGCCGCCGGGGCCGTGCTGCCCTTCGCGGTCGTCGGTGTGCTGCTCGGGACGCCGCTGCTGCTCGCCGTGCGCCGTCGGCGCGGGCGCACGCCGCCGCCCGCCGAGGCGACGGCCTAGCGCGCGCTCGTCTCGTGGACGAAGTCGGTGAGACGGGCCAGCTGGTCGGGGTCGGTGTCGGGCAGGACGCCGTGGCCGAGGTTGAAGACGTGGCCCGAGGCCTGCTCCCCCGCCCGCAGCACCTCGGCGGCCCGCGCGAGCATCACCTCGGTCGGGGCGAAGACCAGCGTCGGGTCGAGGTTGCCCTGCACGGCGCGGCCACCGACACGGGCGATGCCGTCGGCCAGCGGGACCCGCCAGTCGACCCCCACCACGTCGGCGCCCGCCTCGCCCATCAGCCCGAGCAGCTCGCCGGTGCCGACGCCGAAGTGGATGCGCGGCACGCCGTACGGCGCCACGGTCTCCAGCACCCGGGCCGACCACGGCATCACCGAGGCCCGGTAGTCGGCCGGTGACAGCGCCCCCGCCCACGAGTCGAAGAGCTGCACGGCGGAGGCGCCGGCGCGGATCTGGACCTCGAGGTACGCCGCGGAGATGCCGGCGATCTTGTCCATCAGGGCCGTCCACACCTCCGGCGCGCCGAGCATCATCGCCTTGGTGCGGGCGTGGTCCTTCGACGGTCCGCCCTCCACGAGGTACGACGCGACGGTGAAGGGCGCGCCGGCGAAGCCGATCAGCGGCGTCGCCCCGAGCTCGCCGACGAGCGTGCGCACCGACTCGGTCACGAAGTCGACGTGTTGGGGGGTCAGGTCGGGGATCGCCGCCACGTCGGCCAGCGTGCGCACCGGCTCGGCCACCACCGGCCCGACGCCGGGCTTGATGTCGAGGTCGACCCCGACCGCCTTCAGCGGCAGCACGATGTCGCTGAAGAAGATGGCGGCGTCGACGCCGTAGCGGCGCACGGGCTGCAGCGTGATCTCGACGACCAGGTCCGGACGCATGCAGGAGTCGAGCATCGTGACGCCCTCGCGCAGCCGGCGGTACTCCGGCAGCGAGCGCCCCGCCTGCCGCATGAACCACACCGGGGTGTGCGACGGCTGCTCCCCCCGGGCGGCGCGCAGGAACGGGGCGTCGTGCAGCTCGGAGGGCATGCCCCGATCCTCCCAGGTCAGGCGGCGAGTCGAGGACGCGGTCCCGCGGTTGCGGCCTAGTCTGGCGGCATGGCGGCCCCCGACCACCCCCGTCGCGACCCGCGACGGGAGCAGGCACCCGCGCCCCCCGAGTTCACCCGGGCGGTGGCGCAGCTCCACGCCGCGACGACGCGTCCCGAGGTCCTCGTCGAGCACATGCCCGCCCCCCAGCGCATCGCCCCTCACGCCGCTGCCCTGAGCGCCGACGTCGTCGTCGACGGCGAGGAGACCGGCTCGGGCCGGCTCGTGCTGCTGCACGACCCGGCAGGCAACGACGCGTGGGACGGCACCTTCCGCCTCGTCGCCTACGCCCGGGCCGAGATCGACCCCGAGCTGGTGCAGGACCCCGTGCTCGCCGAGGTCGGCTGGAGCTGGCTCGTGGAGGCGCTCGACGCGCACGGCGCGGCGTACTCCGTGCCCTCGGGCAGCGTCACGTGCGTGGCGTCCCAGGGCTTCGGCGGCATGGCCGAGGAGCCGCAGACCGCGCAGCTGGAGATCCGGGCCTCGTGGTCGCCGACCGGCGAGATCACCCCCCACGTGGAGGCGTGGAGCGAGCTCCTGTGCACCGCGGTGGGGCTCCCGCCGGTGCCCGAGGGCGTTGCGGTGATGCCCGCGCGTCGAGCGCATCGCGGCCCCGCCTGATGCCGCCCGAGACCGCGCCCGAGACCGCGCCCGGGACGCCGGACACCCCGGACACCCCGGACACCCCGGACACCGCTGACACCCCGGACACCGCTGACACCGCTGACACCCTCGACGCCGACGACGCGGCGCAGGCCGAGCCGCTGCCCCTGCTCACCCTGCGCGACGGTCTGCCGCCGGTGACCGACACCGACGCAGCGCTGGCCGAGGTGGTCGAGGCGATCGCCGGCGGCACCGGTGCGGTCGCCATCGACGCCGAGCGCGCGTCCGGCTACCGGTACTCCTCGCGCGCCTACCTGATCCAGCTGCGCCGCGAGGGCTCCGGCAGCGCCTTGGTCGACCCCATCCCCTTCGAGGACCTGCGGGCGCTCGACGCCGCGATCGGCGATGCCGAGTGGATCCTGCACGCCTCCACCCAGGACCTGCCCTGCCTGCGCGAGGTGGGCCTGGTGCCGCAGCGCCTCTTCGACACCGAGCTGGCGGCGCGACTCCTCGGCTACCCGCGCGTCGGTCTGGCCACCCTGGTGGAGACCATCGTCGGCCAGCGGATGCGCAAGGAGCACTCCGCGGTCGACTGGTCCAAGCGACCCCTCCCCGAGCCGTGGCTGGAGTACGCCGCGCTCGACGTCGAGGTGCTGCTGGAGCTGCGCGACGTGCTCGCCGCGCAGCTCGTCGCCGAGGGCAAGCAGCGCTGGGCCGAGGAGGAGTTCGCGCACCTGCTGGGCTTCGCGCCCACGCCGCGCACCGACCCGTGGCGACGGACCTCCGGCATCCACAAGGCCAAGGGACGCCGCGCCCTCGCGGCGGTGCGCGAGCTGTGGACCACCCGCGACGACCTCGCCCGCGAGCGCGACACGACACCGGGGCGGCTGCTGCCCGACAGCGCCCTGATCGCGGCGGCCAACGCGCTCCCGACCAGCGCCAGGGCCCTGCTCGACACGCCCGGCTTCCACGGCCGTGCCGCGCGCCGCAGCTCCGCCGACTGGGTCGCCGCGATCGCGCGGGCGCGTGCCCTCGACGAGCGCGAGCTGCCCCCGGTCACGGTGCGCAGCGACGCGCCACCGCCCCCGCGCACCTGGGTCGACCGTGACCCGCAGGCCGCGGCGCGCCTCACCGTGGCCCGCGACCTGGTCGCGGCCTTCTGCGAGGAGCACCGGCTGCCGGTGGAGAACCTGCTGACGCCCGACTACTTGCGCCGGGTGCTCTGGAAGCCGCCGGCCGTCGAGGCCGACGCGCTCCCCGAGGCCGTCGCCGACGCGCTGCGCGCCCTCGGTGCCCGGGAGTGGCAGGTGGAGCTGACCGCACCGATGATCACCACGGCGATCCTGCAGGCCCGCGCCGACGCCGCGCCCGACGCCTGAGGCTCCCGAGGCGCCGACCGACCTACGGGGTCGCGGTGTCCGAGGGGTCCGGGGTCTCCGTCGGCTGCTCGTCCTCGTCGCCCTCGTCGGACTCGTCGTCCGGCGTGACGAGCAGCGGGACGGAGGCGGCGTCGATCGCGGCCAGGCGGTCCTCGAGCGGGTCGATGAGGGCGTCGGTGAAGAGGCGCTCGAGCTGCCGGCCGGCGACCGCGCTCACGGACCCCCAGTTCTCGCTCCCGGGCTGCGGCTCGATGTCGCGCATCTCCCGGGCGAAGACCGTGGAGTGCAGCGGCCGCTCGCCGGACTGGAGGAAGGACTCGCTCTCCAGGCTCTCCACGTTGGTCGGCACCACCGCGCCGGTCTCGGCCAGGGCGTCCTGGGAGTCCGTGCTGATGAGCTCGACGAGCAGGTCGGCGGCGATCTCCTGCTCGTCCTCGGGCGAGTCCGCGGAGAGGCAGAGCCCCGACATGCGACCGCTCGTGGCGCCCGTGTCGATCACCGGCATCGGCATCACGTCGAAGGTGAGCTCGGGGGAC
The DNA here is from genome assembly GCA_052040065.1 of Marmoricola sp. Lineage (GTDB taxonomy): Bacteria > Actinomycetota > Actinomycetes > Propionibacteriales > Nocardioidaceae > Marmoricola. Next base: position 2,900 of record JBQGFI010000364.1, on the reverse strand, counting down.
TCGCGCAGCGTGGCCACCAGGTCGCGGTAGCCGAGCATCATGCCGAGCTGGCCGTCGACGAAGCGCTCCAGCGCGGGCTTGCGCTCCAGCGCGCGCGGACCGAAGGTGAGCGCGGGGTCACGCACGACGGTGAGCAGCTGCTCCATCGCCTCGGCGCTCGCGTCGTCGGACAAGGTCAGCGTGGTGGGCGCGGCCGTGTCGTCGGTCAGGGCGCCGCCGCCGGACCACACGAAGGGGGCGACCTGGTCGAGCGTGGGAGCGACGTAGAGCCCACGGACCCCACGGGCCTGCGGCTGGGCGGCGGCCCGGGCGAACTCCTCGAGCGTCCAGCCGCGCTGCTGGCTGATGTCGCGACGACCCTCCTCGGCGATCTCGCCGAGCTCGATCAGCTGCGGGTTGTAGTAGACGACCAGCGGGGAGACGTCGACCGGCATGCACTGCAGCGCGGCGTCGCGGCCGAAGGCCTCCAGCCCACGCCGGTTGAAGCCGTCACCGAAGTCGACCTGCCGCGCGGAGAGCAGGTCGTCGACGCGACGCAGCGCCCCGCTCGCGGTCAGCCCCGCCAGGTCGTCGAGACCGGCGAGGAAGAGGTCGGGCGGGTCGCCCGCCGCCCGGGACTGCCGCAGCGCGGCCATGGCCTGGGAGCGGTCGCCGTAGGTCTTGACCTCCAGCTCGACGCCCTGCATGTCGGCCGCCCAGCCCTCGGCCAGGCGGCGGTAGGTGTCCGTCACCGCCTTGGGGCCGTAGACCGACATCGTCACCTGCGTGCCGGGCGGCGCCGAGGACGCCGTCGGCGTCGGCTCGCTCTCGGGGCTGCCGTCGGCAGCGCACCCGGCCGCCAGCAGGGATCCGGCCAGCAGCGCGCTCGTCACCGCCACGAGCCGTCGTCGTGACCCTCGCACCAGCCGCCGCACCACTGTCCTTCCCCCGGGAGCCGTCGGCTCCACCCCGTCACGCCCCGGACACGATAGCCGGGAGGGTGGTGACGCCAGGACACCCGTCGGCGGCAAGCGGGACACGCCTGCCGGCGGCGTACGGCCCGCCCGGGGAGCCGGCCGCCCTACCCTGGGCGCATGCCTTCCTCCCCCCGACGCAGGGCCACCTGGCGCGCGCTGGCCGCCGGGTCGTCGCTGCTGCTGCTCGGCTCCCTGGTCGCCTGCGGCGGCGACGAGGAGCCCGACGCCGCCCCCTCACCCTCGGCGTCCGAGTCCGAGTCCGCGGACGAGACACCCACGCCGAGCCCCACGCCGACCCCGACGGAGTCGCCCAGCGGCTCGCCGAGCCAGAGCGCCACCCCGACGCCCGCCCCGACCCCGACGCAGAGCGCTCCGAGCTCGCCCGGCACGCTGCGCGACGCGCTGCTCCCCGCCGGGGAGCTGCCCGGCCTCAACGCGCAGTCGCCCTGGACCGCCGGACGCACCGGCGCCGTCGGCACCCAGCCCTTCGGCTGGTGCGCGCAGTTCGACGCGCTGACGATCGGCGCGCGCGAGGGCGTGCAGCGCGGGTTCCGCTCGGGCGACGACCGCGCCGGGCAGCAGGTGCTCGACTTCGTCGACGAGACCAACGCGGTGCGCGCCGAGCGCGTCTTCCGCAGCTGGCACCAGGACTGCCGCCGCGGCAACGGCGTGGCGGTCCGACCCGTCCAGGAGCTCTCCACCGACGCCGACGCGGCGTGGTGGTACCTCTCGAGCACCGGCCGTGCGGGCGGCCAGTGGGAGTCCTTCGGCCTCGCCCGCTCCGGCAACCGCGTGACGCTGCTGCGCATGCAGCACGCCGGCCAGGACCACAACTACCCCCCCGGCCAGGATCCGCTCGAGCTCGGCCTGGAGACGGCCGCGGCCAGGCTCGGCTAGGGGCGCTGGCTCCGGCTGTGCCGCGGTGGTCAGGATGGTGACATGAGCGAGCGCCGACACCACCGCCCGTCGATGCCCGGCGCGCGTCACTTCGAGGCCATCGAGGGCTCCGCCGACCCGGCGGAGCTCGGGGTCGCCGCCGAGCGTGCCGCGACGGCGCTGGTGCGTGGCGGACGCAGCCACGCCGACCAGGCCCTGGTCGACCGGGTGGTGCACCTCGCCGACGTCGAGGGTCTCGACACCCTCGCCGAGCTGTGGTCAGGGGCGGCGGCCGAGTCGCTGGCCGGGGCGCTGTGGCGGCTCTACCTGCTGCGCACGTGGGTGCACGCCTCCCCCGGCGTCGCCGCCGAGGAGTTCGACCGCGGGCGCGCCCACGTGCCGGTGGCCACCGTGGTCTCGGGGGTCGTGGAGCCCCCCGGGCCCCGCGAGGTGCGCCTGCTCGTCGACCAGGTCCTGCGCGGGGTCGTGCAGGGCGACTTCGCCGACACCCTCTTCCGGGCCGCGGCCTTCGCCCGCGTCACGGCGGCCGGCCGCGCCCACGACGAGCGCGAGCACGACCGCTACGACGCCGACCTGTCGGCGGCGCGACTGCTCACCCTCGCCGAGCAGCTCGAGGGCGCCGCCCGCCTGGAGCTCGCCGGCACGCTCGCCTAGCCCGCTCGGCTACAGGTGCGGCCGGACGGCGGCGACGACGCGCTCGAAGGTGGCGCGGTCGAGCGCGGCGCCCTCGCGCCGCACGTCAGCAGGCTGGAGCCGCAGCACGCGGTTGGTGCGCACCTCGCTCTCGCGACCCTGCCGGTCCCAGGCGCCGCTGCCGACGTCCATCCACTCGCGGCCCGCGCGGCGCTCCTGCTCCTCGTCGCGGTCGTGGTCCTTGGAGGTCATCGGCAGGGCGAGCAGCGTGGTGCCATCCGTGCCGACGACGAGCACCGGCCGGTCCTTGCCCTGGCGGGGGTCGTCCTCGTAGGGCACCCACGCCCAGACCACCTCGCCGGGGTCGGGACGCCCGTCGGCCCGCGGCGCGTAGGACACGTCGGGGGCCCCGTC
>JBQGFI010000363.1:0-5979 GCA_052040065.1 Marmoricola sp. | reverse complement strand
AGCAGCTCGGCGAGCCGCACCAGGGCCTCGGGGCCCCCGGGCGAGCGCCGTACGCCGCCTCCGGCGAGCAGCACCGGCCGCTCGGCCGCGGCGAGCAGCGAGGCCGCCTCGGCGGTGACCTCGGGACGCGGCGCCGGGGCCGGCGCGGGGCCGGTGGCGAGGCTCGCGACGGGCGGCAGCCCGGCCGGGCCGCGCAGCACGTCCTCGGGCACCTCGACCCACGTCGGGCCCGCGGGAGCCTGCTGGGCGAGCGCCCAGGCGTCGGCCAGCGCGCCCGGGATCGCCGCGGCGTCGCGGACCAGGGCCGTGCTCTTGGTGACGTTGCGCGCGCTCGCCTGCTGGTCGTCGAGCTGGTGCAGGTGGCCGGTCCGGACGCCGCCGAGGCCGCGTCGCGGCACCTGGCTGGTCACGACCACCAGCGGCACGCACGCGGCGTGCGCCTCCTGCAGCGCGCCCAGCGACAGCAGCGCACCGGGGCCGGTGGAGAGCAGCACGACGCCGACCTCGCCGGTGGCGCGGGCGTGCCCGTCGGCGGCGAAGACCGCGTTGTGCTCCACCCGCGAGCCGACGTGGCGCAGCGGGCTGCGGCGCACGGCGTCGAACATGGCCAGGGCGTGCTGACCGGGGATGCCGAAGACGGTGGTCGCGCCGAGTGCCGTCAGCGACTCCACGACGACGTCGCCACCGGTGCGGCTCGCGTCAGGCACGGTCGCGGTGTCCCATCGCGAGCAGCGAGACCAGGTCGTAGGCGACGTGGGCCGCAGCCACCCCGGTGATCTCGGCGTGGTCGTAGGCGGGCGCGACCTCGACCACGGCGGCGCCGACGACGTCGAGACCGGCGAAGCCGCGCAGGATCTCGAGCAGCTCGCGGCTGGTCATGCCGCCGGCCTCCGGGGTGCCCGTGCCGGGCGCGTGCGCCGGGTCGAGCACGTCGATGTCGACCGAGACGTAGACCGGGCGGCCGGCGACCCGCTCGCGCAGCGCCTCGACCACCTGGTCGACGCCCTGGCGGTAGACGTCGGCGGAGGTGACGATGCCGAAGCCGAAGCGGCGGTCGTCCTCGAGGTCCTTCTTGCCGTAGAGCGGACCACGGGTCCCGACGTGGCTGAGGGCCTCGGTGTCGAGCAGCCCCTCCTCCACCGCGCGGCGGAAGGGTGTGCCGTGGGTGTACTCCGCGCCGAAGTAGGTGTCCCAGGTGTCGAGGTGCGCGTCGAAGTGCACCAGCGCCACGGGGCCGTGGCGCTCGACCGCGGCACGGAGCAGGGGCAGCGCGATGGTGTGGTCGCCGCCGACCGTGACGAGGCGGGTGCCGCCGGCCGTGAGCTCGAGGGCGGCCGCCTGCAGCGTGTCGATCGCCTCGCCGATGTGGAACGGGTTGACCGCCACGTCGCCCGCGTCGACGACCTGGGCGACCTCGAAGGGCGACACGTCGAGGGCCGGGTGGTAGGGCCGCAGCAGCCGCGAGGACTCCCGCACGTGGGCGGGGCCGAAGCGCGCGCCGGGGCGGTAGGAGACCCCGCTGTCGAAGGGCACCCCCACGACCGCGACGTCGGCGGCGGGCACCTGGTCGAGCCGGGGCAGCCGGGCGAACGTGGCGGGACCGGCGAAGCGCGGCGTGCGCGAGGCGTCGACGGGTCCGACGGGCTGGCTCATCGGCGAGCTCCCTTCTCTGTGGTGCGGGTCACCCTAGGAACGGGTAGGCCGCGCCGCAAGCAGAAGTGAACGCCTCAACCGGGCGTTCTTTACGATGTGCCTGTCTGATGTGTCACCACGATCGGTATCGTGCGCTCGGCACCCTCGCGGGGCGAGGACATCTGACACCGGATTCGGGAGGATCGACGTGAGCGCACCCCGGGCCGACGCGGTCCTCGACGAGCTCGACGACGCCCTGGTGCGGCTGCTCGAGCACGACGGACGGCAGAGCCACCGCGAGCTCGCCGCCGCGGTCGACCTGTCGCGCTCCGCCGTGGCGGCCCGTGTCCAGCGCCTCCTCGGCGAGGGCCACATCGCCGTGCGCGGCGTGGTGCACCCGGCCGTGCTCGGCCGAGCCTCGCTCGCACACGTCTCGCTGCGGGTCCGCGGCGCCGCGCTGCCGGTCGCCGAGGCCGCCGCCGCGCGCCCCGACACCGCCTTCGTCTCCGTCGTCGCGGGGCACCACAGCGTGGTGGTCGAACTGCGCGCCTCCGATCCCGGCGCGATCGACCGCGCGCTGGCCGAGCTGCGCTCGACGCCGGGGGTCGAGGGGCTCGACACCGTGCTCTACACCGAGGTGCTGCGCGACGTGGCCGGCCCGGTGGGCGAGCTCACGGCCGTGCCCGACCCGGTCGACCTCGCACTGCTGCGGGAGCTCCAGCGCGACGGCCGGGCGTCGTACGTCGCCCTCGGCGACGCGGTCGGGCTCTCCGCGCCCGGCGCCCGGCGTCGCGTGCTGCGGCTGCTCGAGGGGCGCGCCGTCCGCGTCGGTGCGGTGCTGCGCCACAGCGGACGCGACCTGCGCAGCGCGCTCGGCATCGGCCTGCACCTGGGCGCCGGTCCCGACCCCATGGCCGCCGTGGCGCAGCTGCCGCAGCTCACCTTCGCGGCGCGCAGCCTCGGTCGCTACGACGCCGTGCTCACCGCCAACGCCACCACCACCGGCCAGCTCGCCGGGCTGCTCGACACGCTCCGCGCGCTCCCGGGCGTACGCGAGGTGGAGAGCTGGGCCCACCTGGAGTTCGTCAAGGAGACCTACGCCGCCGCCCTGCCCCACCCTGCGGGCTGACCGGGCGGCCGCTGCGACCGGGGGGCCTTGTGGGGCCAAACGGCCCCTGCTCCCCGGTCTTCCGGCCACGTGGCCCCTGGCCGCCGGCGTGTCGCGTGCTCTTGGCCCCACAAGCACGCGCCCGGGACCGCCTAGAGCTCGAGCTCGTCGGCCAGGGCGCGGAGCAGCTTGGCGGTGGGCTTGGCCGTCTTGGCGTCGGGGTGACGGCCGTGGCGGTAGGCCTCGCCGACGCCCTCGAGCAGGCGGATGAGGTCCTCGGTGATGGTGGCCATCTCCTCGGGCTTGCGGCGCTGCTGCTTGGCCTGGGCGCGCGTGACCGAGGGCGGCGCCTCGAGCAGGCGCAGCTGGTGCGCCTGGTCGCCCTTGCGGCCCGCCAGGATGCCGAACTCGACGCGGGTGCCGGCCTTCAGCGTGGTGACGCCGTCCGGGAGCGCGGAGGAGCGGACGTAGACGTCGTCGCCGTCCTCGCGGGAGAGGAAGCCGAAGCCCTTCTCCCCGTCGTACCACTTGACCTTTCCCGTGGGCACCGTGCCGGCCTCTCTGCTCGCTGTGCTGCGCGCGCCGCGGGTCCGCAGCGCGAGTCAGACCCTACGTGGTGGCGCACGCGTCCCGCGAGGGAGTTCACCGCCAGCGATCGGGGTGCTCGAGCAGGGCGTTCATCGAGCCCGACCGGAAGCCGAGCGGGTCGACCTCGACGACGTCGAAGCCCGCCTCGCGCACCGCCCCCAGGTGCTCGGACACGACGTCGACCAGGTCGCGGTCGACCTCGACCCGCGCGGCGTCGCCGAGGTCGCGCACCCGCAGGTCGCGCACCCGGTGATCCGCGGCCTCCAGCGCCGCGCGCAGCGCCGCCTCGGCACGCTCGACCCGCGCCAGCCGGTCGCGGCTGATCTCCACGCCGTAGGCGATCCGCGAGCTGAGGCAGGCGGCGGCCGGCTTGTCCCACGTGGGCAGCCCCCAGGCGCGCGACGCCGCCCGCACCTGCTCCTTGGTCAGCCCGGCGTCGAGCAGCGGGGTCACCGCGCCCCGCTCGGCCGCCGCCGCGATGCCGGGGCGGAAGCCGGCGCGGGCGTCGTCGGCGTTGGTGCCGGTCGCCACCACGTCGTAGCCGTGCTCGCGCGCGAGCGGCCCGAGCACCTCGAGCAGCTCGCTCTTGCAGAAGGCGCACCGGTCGCCGTCGTTGCGGCGGTAGCCGTCGCGGTCGAGCTCGTGGGTGTGGGGCGTCAGCAGCGGCACGCCGAGCGTCTCCGCGAGCTCGGCGCCCGGGTCGCGCTCGCTCTGCGGCAGCGCCCCGGAGTACGCCGTCGCCGCGGCCACCGCGTCGGGCCCCAGGGCGCGCACCGCGGCCGCCAGCAGGAAGGCGCTGTCGGCCCCACCGCTGAAGGCCACCAGCACCCGCCCGTGGGCGCGGAGCCGGGTCTCGAGGTCGGCGAGCCGCCGCTCGAGCACCCAGGCGTCGAGCCAGGCCGGGAAGGCGTGCAGGTCGGGCAGCACCACGTCGGTGCCGGCCGCCTCGAGCTCGTCGGCCGTGCAGCCGCCGCTGGCCACCGACACGCTCGGCACACCGGCCTCCCGGGCGCCCGTGACGTCGTGCACGTGGTCGCCGACGTAGAGCTGCGCACCGTGGCGACGCAGCACCTCCCCCTTGCCGCCGCCCCAGACCTGGCCCTCCACGACGTCGACGTCGAGACCGAGGTGGTCGACGTGGCGCTGCGCGTTGGGCGTGTACTTCCCCGTCACCAGCACCACACGCCCGCCGTGGCGGCGTACGGCGGCGAGCGCCTCGGCCGCGCCGGGGAGAGCGGGCGTGGGCTCGACCGCGGTGTCGGGGTAGAGCTCGCGGAAGCGGGCCACCGCGGCGGCCATGTCGGGCGGGGCGACGTACGGCGCCAGCAGGTGGTCGAGCGGCGGGCCGAGGTTGCTGCTCAGCTCGTGCGAGGGGAGCTCGAGCCCCAGCTCGTCGGCCAGGGCGTCGAGGGTGGCCACGAAGCCGCCGACCGTGTCGATCAGCGTCATGTCGAGGTCGAAGCCGACCACCAGCTGCTCACCCACGAACGCCACGCTACGTCGCGCCACCCGGTCCTCATGGACGGTCCCTAGTCTCGGGAGCGTGCTCATCACCAACCACGTCCTGCAGGGAGCGGTGGTCGGCACCCTCGCCCCCGGCCCGGTCTCGGCCTTCGTCCTCGGCGTGGCCTCGCACGTCGCGGCCGACGCGCTGCCCCACTGGGGCGACAAGCCGCTCGACGAGGTGATGCACGTCGCCGTCGCGGACGGGCGGGTCGGACTCGGCACGATGGCCTGGGTGCTGCGGGTGACGCCGCGCGAGCGCCGCCAGCGGGTCTTCGCCGGCATGGCCGGCGCGTGCCTGCCCGACGCCGACAAGCCCGCCACGGTCTTCTTCGGCGTCTCGCCCTTCCCCGAGGCGGTCGACCGCTTCCACGCCACGATCCAGCGCGAGTCGCAGCGCCGGATGCCGCAGGAGGTGCTCGTCGCCATCCTGGGCGCCCTCGTCGTACGCCGCCTGGCGAGGCGGTAGGCGGTCCCGAGCCCGGCGTCAGCCCTCGAGCAGGCCGTCGCGCAGCGCGACGGACATCGTGGGGGCGAGTGGGAGCAGGGGCACCAGGCAGGCGCCGACGGCGTGGTAGAGGTCCGGCTTGCCGGGCCAGGTGCGGCCGTCGGGGGTGTTGTCGGGGGCGAGCTCGTGGTGCCAGGAGCCGCGCTCGCGGTCGAGCAGGTGGCGCTCGGCGTAGGCCCACCACTGCGCGTGCAGGTCGGCCCAGGGCCGCTCCCCCGTCGCGCGGTGCAGCGCGGCCGCGACGGCGACGCCCTCGGCGGCGACCCAGTGCATCCGCTGGCGCACCAGCGGACGACCCTCGAAGTCGACGGTGTAGACGAAGCCGTCGGCGCCGTCGACCGCCCAGCCCGCGCGCACCGCGGCGTCGACGAGGGCCACGGCGTGGTCGAGCAGCCAGGCGGGGGCCCGCTCCCCCAGCGCGGCGCGCAGGTGGAGGGCCAGCCGCGCCCACTCCAGCCAGTGGCCGATCGTGGCGCCCGCAGGGCGGAAGGGGTCGGCCGGCTTGTCGCTGTTGTAGTCGAGCAGCGGCTGCCAGTCGGGGTCGAAGTGCTCCGGGATGCGCCAGTCGTACGCCGGCGCGAGGTCGCGCACGACGCGCTCGGTGATGCGCCGCGCCCGGTCGCGCAGCGAGGCGTCGTCG
>JBQGFI010000362.1:0-15323 GCA_052040065.1 Marmoricola sp. | reverse complement strand
GCTTGCCGACCCGGGTCAGCCGGGCGTCCTCGATCGCGTTGAGCTCCTCCAGCAGCTGGGTCCCGGCGGTGACGTTGCGCCGGTCGGGGGGCTCGACGAAGGGGAAGCGGGCGATGTCGCCGAGGCCGAGGGAGGTCATCTGCAGGATCACGCTGGCCAGCGACGTCCGCAGGATCTCGGGGTCGGTGAAGCGCGGTCGGGCCTCGAAGTCCTCCTCGGTGTAGAGCCGCACCGCCACGCCCGCCTCCACGCGCCCGCAGCGTCCCGAGCGCTGCTGCGCGCTCGCCTGGCTGACCGGCTCGATGGGCAGCCGCTGCACCTTGGTGCGCGTCGACCACCGGCTGATCCTCGCCAGGCCGGTGTCGATGACGCCGGTGACCCCGGGGACGGTGAGCGAGGTCTCCGCGACGTTGGTCGCCAGCACGACCCTCCGGCGGGTGTGACGCTCGAAGACCCGGTGCTGCTCCTTGCTCGAGAGCCGCGCGTAGAGCGGCAGCACGTCGAAGCCGCGGGGGCCCTCGGCGAGCCCGCTCAGCGCCTCGGCGGCGTCACGGATCTCGCGCTCGCCGGGCAGGAAGACGAGCACGTCGCCCGCCGTGTCGCGCACCAGCTCGGCGACGGCGTCGCGGATCGCCTCGGTCTGGTCGCGCAGGACCGGCTCCCCCTCCTCGTCGTCGTAGGACTCCTCCAGCAGGGGCCGGTAGCGGACCTCGACGGGATAGGTGCGCCCGGAGACCTCGATGACCGGTGCCGGCCGCCCCCGGGCGTCGGTGAAGTGGGCAGCGAAGCGGTGCGGGTCGATCGTCGCGGAGGTGATCACGACCTTGAGGTCGGGACGACGGGGCAGCAGCCGCTTGAGGTAGCCGAGGATGAAGTCGATGTTGAGGCTGCGCTCGTGGGCCTCGTCGATGATGAGCGTGTCGTAGCGGCGCAGGTCGCGGTCGTGCTGCAGCTCGGCGAGCAGGATGCCGTCGGTCATCACCTTGACCCGGCTGCGCTCGCTGGCCCGCTGGGTGAAGCGCACCTGGTAGCCGACGAGGTCGCCGATCTCGGTGCCGAGCTCCTCGGCGATCCGCTCGGCCACGCTGCGCGCAGCGATCCGCCGCGGCTGGGTGTGGCCGATCATGCCGGCGCTGCCCCGCCCCAGCGCCAGGGCGATCTTCGGCAGCTGGGTGGTCTTGCCCGACCCCGTCTCGCCGGCGACGACCACGACCTGGTGGTCCCGGATCGCCTCGGCGATGTCGTCACGGCGTGCCGAGACCGGCAGCTCGGGCGGGAAGGCGATCCGGAGGTCGGCCTCGGGCGGGGGTGCGCTCACAACTGGCCCAGTCTGACGCAGGACCCGGCACGGGTCGGCGCTCAGGTCAGGTGGAGGGGTCGTCCTGGCCCTCGTCTCCGTCGGGAGCGCCGTCCCGTGACCTGTCCGGCGGCGCCATGCCGTCCGGGGGCGCCATGCCGTCCGGCGGGGCCATGCCGTCCGGCGGGGCCATGCGGTCCGGCAGCGTGCCGCCGGGCGGGGCGGCAGGACCGTCGTCGTCCTCGTCGTCGTCACGGTGGCGCTGACCGCCGCCCTGACCCTGGCCGGGGCCCTGGCCCGGTGAGAGGTAGCCCATGCCCGGGCCGTGGCCGCCGCGGCCGTCACGGCTCCCGTCACCGGACGCGGCGGCGATGGCCGCGCCCGCGGCACCGCCGAGCAGCACCGCGACGACGCCGACGACCGCGACCCCCTTCCACCCGGACACGTGCGGGCGCACCCGCTCCTGCAACGACGCGCGAGGGGGGCCCGTGGTGGGGTCGGCCGGACGGTCGGTGGGGTCGGGCTCCGGTGCCTGCAGCGGGCGGGTGTCGTCGGTCATGGCAGCGAGCCTGCGACCCGCGCCTGTGCTGACGCTGTGCCCGCACCCTGGAGGCCCTGGGCGTGCGGACCGGGCGTGCCGCGATCGACGCACAGGTGGCTCACAGCGAGTCCACGGGTCGCACACGCACAGGTGGCGCACAGTAGGGGCATGAAGAACGCGGCACCCGAGCTCACCCGGCCCGACGGGAGTCCCCTGCGCGTGCTGGTCGTCGACGACGAGCAGAACATCGCCGAGCTGCTCCGGATGGCGCTGCGCTACGAGGGGTGGGACGTCGAGGTGGCGCTCACGGGCAGCAAGGCGGTCACGACGGCCAAGCAGCACCGGCCCGACTCGGTGGTGCTCGACATAATGCTGCCCGACTTCGACGGCATGGAGGTGCTGCGGCGGATGCGCGCCGACCAGCCCGACGTGCCGGTGCTCTTCCTCACCGCGCGCGACTCCGTCGAGGACCGGGTCGCGGGGCTGACCGCGGGCGGCGACGACTACGTGACCAAGCCCTTCTCCCTGGAGGAGGTCGTGGCGCGCCTGCGCGCGCTGATGCGGCGTGCGGGCGCCCGCCAGGCGGCGTCCGACTCCACGCTGACGGTCGGCGACCTGACCCTCGACGAGGACAGCCGCGAGGTGGTGCGCGACGGACAGGAGATCTCGCTGACCGCGACCGAGTTCGAGCTGCTGCGCTTCCTGATGCGCAACCCGCGCCGGGTGATGAGCAAGGCCCAGATCCTCGACCGCGTGTGGAACTACGACTTCGGCGGCCAGGCCAACGTCGTGGAGCTCTACATCTCCTACCTGCGCAAGAAGATCGACGCCGGCCGCGCCCCGAAGATCCACACCATGCGCGGCGCGGGCTACGTGCTGAAGCCGGCCGACCCGGCGTGACCGTGTGGTCCCGGCTGCTCCCCCGCACCCTCACCGCCCGTCTCGTCGTGACGGCGATCGGACTCGTGGCTGCCGTGTCGCTGGTGATCGCGGCGCTGACCACGCTGGCCATCCACCGCTCCCTGGTCGACCGGCTCGACTCCGACGTCCAGTCGGCGCTGCGCCGGGTGACCGAGATGCCCGAGCCGAGCACCCCACCCCGCGAGTCCCCCTACGGCGATCCCGACGGCGACGACCGCCCCGGGCCGGGCAACCAGGCCCCGGGCACGCTGATCGGCTTCCTCGACGGCAGCGCCGGGCAGGCCTTCGTGCTGACCGAGGCCTACGGACGGCCACGCGAGCTGGACGACGCCGCCGTCGACGAGCTCCGCGAGGTCGCGGCCGACGGTCGCGCGCACGCGGTCGACCTCGGGGGCGTGGGCGGCTACCGGGTGGCCGCGCGCACCCTGCCCGACGGGACCACGGTGGTCAGCGGCCTGCCCACGCACGAGGTCGACGAGACCGTCGCCGCCCTGCTCGGGATCGAGCTGCTCCTCGCGCTGGTCGGGGTGGGGGCCGCGGCCGGCCTCGGCCTGGTCCTGGTACGCCGCCAGCTGCGGCCGCTGACCGAGGTCACCGCCACCGCCGACCGGGTCTCCCGGCTGCCGCTCGGCGAGGGCGAGATCGACCTCGACGAGCGCGTGCCCGCGCACCTGACCGACGAGCGCACCGAGGCCGGGCAGGTCGGCGCGGCGCTCAACCGCCTGCTCACCCACGTCGAGTCCTCGCTGGAGGCGCGTCACCGCAGCGAGCAGCAGGTGCGGCAGTTCGTGGCCGACGCCTCCCACGAGCTGCGCACCCCGCTGGCCACGATCCACGGCTACGCCGAGCTCTCGCGGCGTACCCCCGACGACCCCGTCGCCCTCGGCTCCGCGCTGCAGAAGGTCGAGACGGAGACCGACCGGATGTCGGCGCTGGTGGAGGACCTGCTGCTGCTGGCCCGTCTCGACGCGGGCCGCCCCCTCGAGCGTGCCGAGGTCGACCTCACGCACCTGCTGCTCGAGTCGGTCACCGACGCGCGGGTCCTGGGGCCCGACCACCACTGGCGGATCGACCTGCCCGACGAGCCGCTGACGGTGACCGGCGACGAGCACCGGCTGCACCAGGTGGTGCGCAACCTGCTGGGCAACGCCCGCGCGCACACCCCGCCGGGCACCACCGTGACCGTCGCCGCGGCCACCGCTCCGGGCGACGCCGTGCGGCTCACCGTGCACGACGACGGCCCCGGGCTCGCCCCGGGACTCGTGGGCGAGGTCTTCGACCGCTTCACCCGGGGCGACAGCTCGCGCACCCGCGCCTCGGGGGGCGCCGGGCTCGGCCTGTCGCTGGTCGCCGCCATCGCCGAGGCCCACGGCGGCACGGCCGAGGTCGACTCCGAGCCGGGTGACACGACCTTCGCCGTCACGCTCCCCCGCTGACCGCTCCTCGCCCGGGCTCCTCGGCGGACGGGGAGGACCGCGCTCGACCTCCTGGCTGCCCGCCTCCACCGTCGTGGGTTCACAGCACCGCCACAGCACGTGCCGACGGCACTCGCAGGTCGGACGCCGAGCGTGAGCCCATGACCTCCAGCGCCCTCCCGCGACAGGCCCCCGCCACCCCGGCGCCGCCGTCCGGCCGCCCCGGCCCCTCCTCCCGCACCGCGACGCCACCCGGGTCCCGGTCCCGCCCCTGGCGCGGCGCGGACGACGACCCGACGTGGGCCCGGCCCGCGCTGCTCGCGCTGCTCGGCGCGACGGCGCTGCTCTACCTGTGGGGGCTCGGCGAGAGCGGCTGGGCCAACTCCTTCTACTCCGCCGCAGCGCAGGCGGGCTCGGAGTCCTGGGAGGCCTTCTTCTTCGGCTCCAGCGACGCGGGCAACGCGATCACGGTCGACAAGACTCCGCTCGCCCTGTGGCCGATGGCGCTCTCCGTGCGCCTGTTCGGCCTCTCGAGCTGGAGCATCCTGGTGCCACAGGCACTGATGGGCGTGGCGACCGTGTGGCTGCTGCACCGCACCGTGCGGCGCGCTACGGGCTCCGCCGCCGCCGGCCTCGTCGCCGGCACGGTGCTGGCGCTGACCCCGGTGGCGGTGCTGATGTTCCGCTTCGACAACCCCGACGCGCTGCTGGTGCTGCTCCTCGTGGGCTCGGCCTCGGCCACGCTGCGCGCGGTCGAGGAGACCCGGTGCGAGCCCGCCCGCGACGGCCGCCCCGTGCGGTGGCTGGTCCTGGCCGGCGCCCTCGTGGGACTGGCCTTCCTCGCCAAGATGCTGCAGGCCTTCCTGGTGCTCCCCGCGCTCGGGCTGACCTACCTGATCCTCGCCCGCACGCCCGTCGGGCGTCGGCTGCTGCACCTGCTCGCCGCCTTCGGCGCCATGGTGCTCGCCGGCGGCTGGTGGGTCGCCGTGGTCGAGCTGTGGCCCGCGGGCAGCCGTCCCTACATCGGCGGCTCGCAGACGGACTCCATCCTCGAGCTCACCCTGGGCTACAACGGCCTCGGCCGGCTCAGCGGCGAGGAGACCGGCTCGGTCGGCGGGCAGATGGGCTGGGGCGAGACCGGCCTGCTGCGCCTCCTCGACAGCGAGATCGGCGGCCAGGTCGCCTGGCTGCTCCCCGCGGCGCTGGTGCTCGGCGCGGTGGCGCTGTGGCTCGCGCGCCGACACGCCCGGCTCGCTCCGGCGCTGACCCTGTGGCTCACCTGGCTGGTGGTCACCGCCCTCACCTTCAGCCTCATGGCGGGCATCTTCCACGCCTACTACACCGTGGCCCTCGCCCCCGCCGTCGCGGCGCTGGTCGGCATCGGCGGCTGGGTGCTGTGGGACCGGCGCAACCACGTGGTCGCCACCGGCACGCTGGCCTTCGCGATGGCGCTCACCGCCGTGCTCGGCTTCGCGCTGCTCGGCCGTGCCGACGGCTTCGCCCCCGGTCTGCGCTGGGTGGTGCTCCTCGGCGGGCTCGCGTGCGCGCTGCTGCTCGCCGGTCTCGGCCGGCTGTCGCGTCGCCTCGCCTCCGTGGGGATCGCGGTCTCGCTGGTGGTCGCCCTCGCCGGACCGGCGGCGTACTCCCTGAGCACGGCGGCGACGCCGCACAGCGGGTCGATCCCCAGCGCCGGACCCTCGACCGGCGGCGGCTTCGGCGGCATGCCGGGCGGCATGCCAGGTGGCGTCCCAGGTGGCACGCGGCTCGGCGCGCCCGGACAGGCACCCGCGGGCGGTGTCGGAGGACCGGGCGCGGGCGGCGTCGGTGGACTGCTGAGCGGCAGCGAGTCGACCGACGAGATCACCGCGCTGCTCCAGCAGGACGCCGACCTCTACACCTGGGCCGCCGCGACCGTCGGCTCCAACTCCGCCTCCGGCTACCAGCTGGCGAGCGAGCAGCCGGTGATGGCGATCGGCGGCTTCAACGGCAGCGACCCGAGCCCGACGCTCGCGCAGTTCCAGGAGTACGTCGCGAGCGGACAGGTGCACTGGTTCATCAGCGGCGGCGGCGCCGGCCCGGGCGCGGCGCGGGGCGGCGCCGGCACCGCCGCCGAGATCACCGCGTGGGTCGAGAGCAGCTTCACCGCGCAGACCGTCGACGGCGTGACGATGTACGACCTCTCGGGGGGTGCCCGGTGAGCGACCCCGTCGCGGCGCTCCCCGACGTCGAGGCGCTCGGCGCACCGGTCGCCACCGTGCTCGACGTCGTCATCCCCGTCTACGACGAGGAGGCGCAGCTCGAGGCCTCCGTGACGCGCGTGGTCGCGCACCTGGCCACGCTGCCCTGGAGCGCGCAGGTCACCATCGCCGACAACGCGAGCACCGACCAGACCCCCTTGATCGCGCGACGCCTGGCGCACCGCCACCCGGAGGTGCGCGTCGTCCACCTCGAGGAGAAGGGGCGCGGACGGGCGCTGAAGCGGGCCTGGTCGACCTCGGGCGGATCGGTGCTGGTCTACATGGACGTCGACCTGTCGACCGACCTCGGCGCGCTGCTGCCCCTCGTGGCACCGCTCGTCAGCGGTCACTCGGACCTCGCGATCGGCACCCGGCTCAGCCGGGCGTCGCGGGTCGTGCGGGGCCCCCGGCGGGAGCTGATCAGCCGGGGCTACAACGCGCTGCTGCGTACGACGCTGCGCGCGCGCTTCAGCGACGCCCAGTGCGGCTTCAAGGCGATCCGCCGCGAGGCGGCGAGCGAGCTGCTGCCGCTCGTGCACGACGACGCGTGGTTCTTCGACACCGAGCTGCTGGTGGTCGCGGAGCGCGCCGGCCTGCGGATCCACGAGGTGCCGGTCGACTGGGTGGACGACCCCGACAGCAGCGTCGACGTGGTGCGCACCGCACTGGAGGACCTGCGCGGCATCGCGCGACTCGGCACCGCGCTGCTGCGTGGCGACCTGCCGCTGCGCGAGGTCGGTGAGCGACTCGGCCGCACCAGCTCGGAGGCGGGGCGGGGGCGTCTCGGCATGCAGATCGGCGTCTTCGTGATGATCGGCGTGCTCTCCACGTTGGCCTACGCGCTGCTCTACGTCGTGCTGCGAGGCGCGGCGCTGTCGCCCTGGTGGGCCAACGCCACCGCGCTGCTGGTCACCGCGGTCGCCAACACCGGCGCCAACCGTCGCTTCACCTTCGGGGTGCGTGGTCCACAGCGACTGCTGCGCCACCAGGTGCAGGGCCTGGTCGTCTTCGGCGTGGGGCTGGGCGTCACCTCCGGGGCGCTGTGGCTGCTGCACGCCGCAGGGTCACCGTCGCCCGCCGTGGAGGTCGTCGTCCTCACGCTGGCCAACCTCGCGGTGACCGTGCTCCGCTTCCTGGCCCTGCGCCTGTGGGTCTTCGCCCGCCGATCCGCCTGAGATGCTCGCCGACCCGGCGCGCATGTGCGCGCACGCGCCAGTCAGGTGGTGCCGAGGAGGCCGGGCAGCGACGCGCCGAGGGTGGCGAGCAGCTGCTCCCGGGAGACGTCGCGGGGGTCGCGGACCCACTCGACGACGACCTCCTCGACGAAGGCGGACCAGCCGCGCACGACCAGGCGCACCTGGGGGGTGTCGACCAGGCCGAGGGTGGCCGCCTCGGAGGGGGGCGTCTCGAAGAGCCGGTCGGTGAGCGAGGCGCGTGCCGACTCGTAGATCGCCCGCAGCTCCTCGTGACCGCCGGCGGCGCCTCGGACGAGCGAGACGTAGCCGTGGTAGTTGGCGGCCACGTAGTCGACGTAGCGCTCCAGGGAGCGCGTGAGCTGCACGAGCGGCGAGGCATCGCCCTGGGGGGCGGTCACCTCGTAGAGGTGCTCGGCGGCGCGACGACAGACCGCGAGGTGGTACTCCTGCTTGCCGCCGAAGTAGTGGTAGAGCAGCCCGCGCGAGATCCCGGCCTCCTCGGCCAGCACCTCGATCGACAGCTCCTCCAGCGACCGCGTCGCCAGCAGTCGCACCCCGAGGTCGACGAGCTGCTCGCGGCGCCGCTCCGGCGCCATCCGCACCCGGGTCGCCGTGGTCTCACCCATGTGGCCCACCTTACTGAACTCGCGTCAACAGCGCTATTGACACACGTTCAACAGCGCGGCCACGATGGGGACATGACCGCAGTGACCGCTCCTGCCCTGCCCGCGCACGTGCACACCCTCGTCGTCGGAGCCGGCTTCTCCGGGCTCGGAGCGGCGATCAAGCTCGACGAGGCGGGCGAGTCCGACTTCCTCGTCGTCGAGCGCGGCGAGACCGTCGGCGGCACCTGGCGCGTCAACACCTACCCCGGCGCCGCCTGCGACGTCCCGAGCCAGCTCTACTCCTTCAGCTTCGCCCCCAACCCGTCGTGGAGCCGCTCCTACTCCCCCCAGCCCGAGATCCTGCGCTACCTCGAGGACCTCGCCGCGCGCTCCGGGGTGCTCGACCGCTTCCGCTTCGGCACCGAGGTCGAGGCCATCACCTGGGAGGACGCCGACCGCGTCTGGCGCGTGGCCACCTCCGCCGGCAGCCTCACCGCCGACGTCGTCGTCTCCGCCGCGGGCGGCATCACCGAGCCGCGGATGCCCGACATCGAGGGCCTCGACGACTTCGCCGGCCCCGTCGTGCACACCGCGCGCTGGGACCACGACCAGCAGTACGCCGGCCGCCGCGTGGCCGTCATCGGCACGGGCGCCTCGGCGATCCAGGTGGTCCCCGAGCTGGCGGAGGTGGTCGACCACCTCGACGTCTACCAGCGCACGCCCCCCTGGATCATCCCCCGCGGCGACCACGCCTACCGCCGGCTGCACCAGCTGGCGTTCCGCCACGTGCCGGGCCTGCAGCGGCTCGCCCGGCTCGGGGTCTACCTCAGCCAGGAGTCGGTGGCGCCGATCTTCACGATCGCCCCGGGCACGGCCCGCCCCGCCGAGGAGTTCTGCCGCCGCTTCATCCGGCGCCAGGTCGGCGACGCCGAGCTCGCCGAGCGGCTCACGCCCGACTACCGGATCGGGTGCAAGCGGGTGCTGCGCTCCAACGACTACTACCCCGCGCTGGCCCGCCCCCACGTCGACCTCGTGACCGACGGCATCGAGCGGGTCACCCCCACCGGCATCGTCACCCGCTCCGGCGAGCACCGCGAGGTCGACGTGCTCGTCGTCGCGACCGGCTTCGACGTGGTGCACCCACCCGTCGCCGAGCTGATCAAGGGCCGCGACGGCAGCACGCTGGCCGACACCTGGCGCGACGGCGGCCTCGCGGCGTACAAGGGCACCACGATCGCCGGCTTCCCCAACCTCTTCATGGTCTTCGGCCCCAACACCGGGCTGGGCCACAACTCGATGATCTACATGTTCGAGAGCCAGCTGGCCTACATCCTCTCGGCGCTGCGCCACCTGCGCACCACCGACGTCGCGACGGTCGAGCCGCGGCAGGAGGCGCAGGACCGCTTCAACGCGCGGCTCCACCGCCGGATGCGCCGTACCGTGTGGACCACCGGCGGCTGCGCGAGCTGGTACCTCGACGAGCAGGGCCGCAACACCACGCTGTGGCCCCGCTCGACGCTCGCCTTCCGGCGCGCGCTCAAGGAGTTCGACCCGGCGGCGTACGACGAGACGCCGCGCCGCACCGCACAGGAGGAGGCCGCATGAGCCGTCTGGACAAGCTGCAGGGCAAGGTCGTCGTCGTCACCGGCGCGGCCGGGGGCATGGGCCGCGAGATGGCGGTGCTGGCCGCGCGCCACGGCGCCCGCGTGGCCGTCTCCGACGTCGCCGCCGACGCGCTGGCCGAGACCGTCGACCTGGTCAAGCACGCCGGGGCCGAGGTGCACAGCGAGGTGGTCGACGTCTCCGACCGTGCGGCCATGACCACGTGGGCCGCCGCGGTGGCCGCGCACTACGGCCGCGTCGACGTGGTCGTCAACAACGCCGGCGTCACCGCCACGGGTGACTTCGAGGACATGACCTACGACGACTTCGACTGGATCGTGGGCATCAACCTGATGGGCGTGGTGCACGGCACCAAGGAGTTCCTGCCCCACCTGATCGCCTCGGGCGAGGGCTACCTGGTCAACATCTCGAGCCTCTTCGGACTCATCAGCGTGCCGGGACAGTCGGCCTACAACACCACCAAGTACGCCGTGCGCGGCTTCACCGAGGCGCTGCGCGAGGAGATGCTCGTCAACCGGCACCCGGTCTCGGTCACCTGCGTGCACCCCGGCGGCATCAAGACCGGCATCTCCCGCAACGGCCGCAAGAACGCCGGCCTCGACGCGAGCGCCATCGACGAGCTCTTCGACACCCAGCTCGCCACGATGCCCGCCGACAAGGCGGCGCGGATCATCCTGGAGGGTGCCCTGCGCCGGCGTCCGCGGCAGCTGGTCGGACTCGACGCGCACGTCCTGCACCACTTCGGGCGGCTCACCGGCGCCCGCTACCAGGACGTCGTGGCCAAGGTGACCGCACGCCGCATGCCTGCCAAGCGCTCCTCGTAGGCTGCCGCGGGTGAGCCCCGCGACCGCCGTCCGTGTCGAGTGCCGCAAGTGGCCGGACTCCCCGCACTGGGAGTTCGACGCGGTGCGCCTCGGGGTCGACGGTCACGGCACCTGGCTCGGCATCACCCGCGGCACCCTGCTGGCGAGCCCGACCCGGGCCTTCCAGGCCGCGGCCGACCACGTGACCCTGGTGCCGCACGACGCGTGGTGGCTCGCGACCTTCTACGGCCACGACCCGGTGCTCGACGCGGCGCGGCCCTTCGCCACCTACGTCGACGTCGCCACGCCGGCGACCTGGCAGGACGGCGTGGTGCGGGCCGTCGACCTCGACCTCGACGTCATCGAGGGCACGACCGGCCGGGTCTGGGTCGACGACGAGGACGAGTTCGCGGCCCACCGCGTCAGCCTGGGCTACCCCGACGAGGTGGTGGAGGCCGCCGTCGAGAGCGCGCAGTGGCTGGTGCGCCAGGTGCAGGGGCACCACGCCCCCTTCGACGGGAGCCACCTCGGGTGGCTCGCCCGGCTGCGCGGCATGGAACGATGACGAGGTGCCGTCCGAGACGCGGGTCCCGAGCCTCGACTTCCACGACTCCCCCGAGCCCACCCTCGGCGTGGAGTGGGAGTTCGCGCTGGTCGACCGCGTCACCCGCGACCTCGTCAACGCGGCGTCCGAGCTCTTCGCCCGGGTCACCGAGGCGCACGGACCGCAGCCGCGGCTGCACAAGGAGCTGCTCCGCAACACCGTCGAGCTGACCACCGGCATCTGCCGCACCGTCGACGAGGCCGTGGGCGAGCTGACCGACCTGCTCGACCTGGTGCGGCCGGTGGCGGCCGACCTGGGCGTCGACCTGTACGCCGCCGGCACCCACCCGTTCGCCGCCTGGTCCAGCCAGCTGCTCACCCCGGGGCACCGCTACGAGGAGCTGATCGAGCGCACCCAGTGGTGGGGGCGGCAGATGCTGATCTGGGGCGTCCACGTGCACGTCGGCATCAAGCGCGAGCACGTCATGCCCGTGGTCACCTCGCTGCTGAAGTGGTACCCCCACCTGCTCGCGCTCTCCGCGTCGTCGCCCGTCTGGGCGGGCACCGACACCGGCTACGCCAGCAACCGGGCCATGATGTTCCAGCAGCTGCCCACCGCCGGCCTGCCCTTCCACTTCGACGACTGGGCCGGCTTCGAGGCCTACGCCGGCGACCTGCTCACCACCGGCGTCATCGAGGAGATCGACGAGATCCGGTGGGACGTGCGCCCCGCGCCGCGCCTGGGCACCGTCGAGGTCAGGGTCTGCGACGGCATCACCTCGGTGCGCGAGATGCGGGCCATCGTCGCGCTGACGCACTGCCTGGTGGTGCACCTCGTCGACCGGCTCGAGGCCGGGGAGCGACTGCCGACGCTGCCGCCCTGGCACGTGCAGGAGAACAAGTGGCGTGCCGCCCGCTACGGCCTCGACGCCTGGATCATCCTCGACGACCGCTCCCGGGAGCGGCTGCTCCTCGAGGACCTCGAGGACCTGCTCGACGACCTGACCCCGGTCGCGAAGCGTCTCGGGTGTGCCCCCGACCTGGCGCTGGTGCGCGAGATCCCGCAGCGCGGAGCCTCCTACCAGCGGCAGCGCGCCGCCGCCGCGCGTGCCGGCGACGACCTCGTCGCCGTCGTCGACAGCGTCGTCCGCGAGCTCTAGTCGAGCGGCGCGATCACGTCGGTGGCGACCAGCGGGTCCATGCCGCAGACCGCGAGCAGGTCGGCGGTGATGGAGCGCAGCTGGGCCAGCACGACCTCCGAGGAGAGGTCGTGCACCCGCTCGACCTCCGTCGTACGCCGCCCGAAGGCGACCAGGGCACTGCGCACCGAGCGCGGCAGCCGGTCGTTGGCCAGCTCGACGGCCACGGCGTCGGCGCAGTCGGCGAGCTCGCGGCACAGCGCGGCGTACTCCGGTGGCGGCAGCCGCCGGTGGTGCGCCGCGACGGCGACGCGACGCACGAGGACCCGGGTGTTGCGCAGCGCGAAGTCGAGCGGCTCGACCAGCTCGGCCATCGCGCGCACGCGACCGGCGTGGCGCCGCCGGAAGGGCGAGGATCGCACCACCGAGAGACCCTCGTCGGCGGCCGCGCGCAGCTCGGTCACGAGACCGTCGGTGCTGCGCGCCTCGCCGAGCACGACCAGGGCGCGCTCGACGTCGCCGTCGGTGATGCTGTCGGCCGCCGCCCGCAGCAGCGTCGCCACCTTGGCCACGACCTCGCCCGCCTGCTCGCGCGGACGCCGCAGCGGCGCCCGCGGCACGACGGCCGCGGCCACGAGCGCGACCCCGCCGCCGATGAGCGCGTCGGTCCAGCGCAGGAAGGCGTCGCCCGGCTCGGGCGCCAGGGTGGCCACGATGATCGCCTGCACGGCCGCCTGGGTCACGAGCAGCGTGCCCGCGTCGAGCAGCAGCGCCACCGACATCGCCACCGCGACGATCAGCACCAGCTGCAGCGCGCCCTGGCCGAGCTGGTAGGTGACGACGTCGCCGAGGAAGACGCCCAGCGCAACCCCCACGGCGACCTCGACGACGCGCCGCATCCGCTGGCCGTAGCTGGTGCCGAGGCTCACGACGGCCGCGATGGGCGCGAAGAAGGGCACCGGGTGGTCGAGCAGGTCGTTGGCGATGAACCACGCCACGCCCGCGGCCACCGCGCACTGGGCGACCTGGAAGGACTTCAGCCGCAGCCGCTGCCGTCGCTCCCGCATGCTGCTGCGCCCGCGCCGTACCCCCCGGTCCCACGCGGTGCCGAGGTGGTGCGGCAGCTGCAGCCGCTCGCCCCCACCACGCCCGGCCCTGGTCACGCAACCTCCCACAGCTCGACTGCGGCGAACCTATACCCGCTGCGACGGCGCGGTGGTGCGAGCGACAATGACGGGACACCGGTTGTGACGGGCTCCACGACACGACAGGATCGGTCTGCTCACCTCAGGTCTTCCCCATGCAGAGAGGGCACCCACCCGTGCCGGTCCCCATCGACCCCACCTCGGCGGCGTTCCTCTACGCCGAGAACCGTCAGATGCCCATGCACGTCGGCGGGCTGCAGCTCTTCGAGCGCCCCGAGGGCGCGCCGTCCGACTACGTGCGCCAGGTCTACGAGCACATGAGCCAGCCGACCGACGTCGCCCCGCTCTTCCTCAAGCACCCCTCCCGCGGCCTCACCACCGCCGGGCAGTGGGTGTGGACCCCCGACGACGACTTCGACCTGGAGTACCACTTCCGGCACAGCGGGCTCCCCGAGCCCGGACGCGTGCGCGAGCTGCTCGAGCTGTGCTCGCGGCTGCACAGCACCCGGCTGGCGCGCGAGCGGCCGCTGTGGGAGGCCACCTTGATCGAGGGCCTCGCCGACGGTCGCGTCGCGATGTACACCAAGCTGCACCACGCGCTGGTCGACGGGGTGTCGGCGATGCGGCTGCTGCAGAGCGTGATGACCACCGACCCCGACCGCCGCGACGTGGCGCCCATGTGGGCCGAGCGCCCCCGGCCCCGGTCGCGCAAGGCGCAGGCGGAGCGCGACGCCGGGGACGGTGGCGGGGTGCCGCTGGAGGTGCTGCGCTCGTCGCTGGGCTCGGCGATGGGCACGGCGCTCGGCATCAGCGCCGACGCCGCCGGGCTGCCGGGGGCGCTGGTCAAGACGCTCTCCCGCGGCCTGCGCAACGAGACCTCCGCGCTGTCGCTCTACGCCCCCCGCACCATGTTCAACACCACCATCACCGGGTCACGGCGCTTCGCCGCCCAGGGCTGGCCGCTGGAGCGGCTGCGCGCGATCGGGAAGGCCAGCGGCACCACGCTCAACGACGTGGTGCTCGCGATGTGCTCGGGGGCGATCCGGCACTACCTGGTCGAGCAGCAGGCGCTGCCCGAGTCGAGCCTGGTCGCGATGGTGCCGGTGGGCCTCAAGGCGAGCCAGGCCCACGCGGCGGGTGGCGAGGGCGGCAACGCGCTCGGCGCGGTGATGGTCCGGCTCGGCACCGAGCTCGACGACCCCGCCGACCGGCTCTCGGCCGTCCACGAGTCCATGCGCAGCGGCAAGCAGGCGCTCAGCTCGATGACGCCGCTACAGATCACCGCGATGAGCGCCCTGGGCATGGCTCCCGCGATCGTGACGCCGATGCTGCGGCTGCACGGGATGGTCCGGCCGCCCTTCAACCTGATCATCAGCAACGTGCCGGGGCCGCGGTCGACCCAGTACCTCAACGGCGCCAAGATGGTCGGCACCTACCCGCTGTCGATCCCCATCAACGGCATGGCGCTCAACAGCACCTGCAACAGCTACGTCGACGACATGTGCTTCGGCCTCACCGGCTGCCGTCGGAGCGTCCCGTCGCTCCAGCGCCTGCTCGGTCACCTCGACGACGCCCTCGGGGAGCTGGAGCAGGCGACCGGGGTCTCCTGAGCCGCGGCCCGGGAGGGCGGGTCAGGCCGCGACGACCACGTCGGGGCCACCGGCGAGGTCGACGGCCTCCTGGACGCGGCTGGTGATCTCGGCCAGCTCGACGCGCTCGCTCACCTCGCGCAGCACCTCGGAGAGCGGGCAGTCGAGCGCCTCGCAGAGTGCGGCCAGCAGCTCGGAGGACGCCTCCTTCTGCCCACGCTCGATCTCGGAGATGTAGCCCAGGCTCACCCGGGCCTCCGCGGAGAGCT